>DCVU01000159.1:0-9911 GCA_002327415.1 Smithella sp. UBA2180 | reverse complement strand
TGGGTTTGGTCGGCGAATCCGGTTGTGGAAAATCCACCTTGGCGCGTCTGATAACCCGGTTGGAAGAGCCTTCATCGGGTCATGTGAATTTTAAAAGCGAGGATATATTTTTATACGATAAGAAAGCGTTAAAATCCTATCGGCGTAATGTCCAGATAATATTTCAGGATCCTTATTCTTCACTGAATCCGAGAAAGTCCGCACTCAGCATAATTAAAGAACCGCTGACTATTCATCAAACAGGAGCTAAGAAGACGCGTAGTGAAGCTGCGCTGGAAATCATGGCCAAAGTCGGTTTGAGTAAAGAGCAGGCTAATCGTTATTCGCATGAGTTCAGCGGCGGACAGCGTCAGCGCATAGGCATCGCCAGGGCGCTTGTTTTGAATCCGGAGTTAGTCATTGCCGATGAACCTGTTTCTTCTCTGGATGTTTCTATTCAAGCGCAGATTCTTAATCTGCTCAAGGATTTGAAAAAAGATTACAATTTAACATATTTATTTATTTCCCATGATCTGAACGTTGTTCGATATATTTCCGATCGCGTTGCCGTGATGTATCTGGGCAAAATTGTCGAACTGGCGCTAAACAGCGATATTTATAATCGTCCGCTTCATCCGTATACACGCATGCTGCTCTCGGCAGTGCCATCCTGCGATCCTCAAAAGAAAAAAGGAATGATAAACATAAAAGGAGAAGCCAGCGTTGAAAATGAAGAAGGCTGTGCTTTTCAAAATCGTTGCTCATACAGAACAGAAATTTGCGGAAAAATAGAACCGCAATTGGGAAAATTTGACGAACAAAGTTTATGCGCCTGCCACATGACTGGGAAAATGTAGATTTGTCGGAGTTAAAATGCCGGAAGAAAAAATATATATAAAAAACGGTACACTGATAATCGAAGGTTTATTGAGCAAAGCTTCTAAAGAAACTGGCGTTGTAATTTGTCATCCGCATTCGTTGATGGGCGGTTCAATGCACAACAATGTTGTTGAAGTTTTGCAGGGAGTTTATGCTACTGAAGATTATTCGACACTAAGATTTAATTTTAGAGGTGTGGGCGGGAGCACCGGTTTTTATGATGAGGGTAG
The DNA here is from genome assembly GCA_002327415.1 of Smithella sp. UBA2180. GTDB lineage: Bacteria > Desulfobacterota > Syntrophia > Syntrophales > Smithellaceae > Smithella. The sequence goes on along the minus strand of DCVU01000159.1, from coordinate 8,823 downwards.
AGGTGAGCAGGAAGATATTTTCACCGTTTGTGAATATTTGAAAAAGAAGGGACTGACAAAATTGGTTTTGGCGGGTTATTCTTTTGGCGCATGGGTTGGTTCAAAAGTTCTCGAAGAAAGCAATAACCCTTTTGTTGACAGTATCTTTGTTTCGCCGCCTATCGATTATTTTAATTTTAACTGGGATAATTTAAACAATAAAATAGATTTTATCATCTGCGGAGATCACGACCAGTTCTGCAAGATAGATGTTTTAATACAGGTAGCGCAAAAAATAAATTCACCGTTGGAGATAATTAGTGATGCGGATCATTTTTATATGGGAAAAGAAAAAGAACTTGCGCGAATTTTACGTAAACGCGTAATTGAACATCATAATAAAAAAACGTAAATATTCAAAAAAAAGCTTGATTTTGAAAAAAAACGGTGATATCGCTAAAAAAAGCCGTAAGCTTGTCTTTACATTTGTTGAAAAGATAACTGTGGTGTTTGTCAGGAATGGTTAGTGCTAAGTTCTACAAAAGTTAAGTTTTGCAAAAAAATAAATTAACCGCAAAGAATTCTTCATTTAAAAAATAGAATTCGCGCGGTTTTTTAGTTTCTTACGGACTTTCGTCTGATGAGGAACAAATATTTTAAAGGAGGGTTATAGCTTTGGCAGAAGGAAAGGTAAAATGGTTTAATGAGAAGAAGGGATTTGGCTTCATTGAAAATGATGAAGGAGGAGATGTTTTTGTTCATTATAGTGCGATTAGCGGAACCGGATTTAAGACTCTTTATGAGGGGCAGAAAATACGTTTCGATATCGAGCAGGGAAATAAGGGACCAAGCGCAACAAATGTTCAGCCACTATAATATTTCCATTAATTAAAGTTAACTCGAACGAAAAATGCTCCGTTACGCGGGGCATTTTTTTAGTGACACTCGCTGAAAACGAGTCCCGACATCGGGACGAAGTTTGAAGCGTAAGTGGAACTATCCCCGAAGCGAAGCGTAGAGGGATTTGAAACTCGCTGAAAACTTCACTTCTCCAGTCAGCGAGTTTCATTAAAACGCCGCAGTTCTTTTTTAGCCCAATAAATGACCGCAAAAAATGCGATGAGATTGGCTAAAGGCAATGCCAGCCAAACGCCCCAAAGGCCAAACCAGAAAGGTAAAATAATCAAAAGTGGAATAAGTGAAATACTGTCGCGAAGAAAAAGTAAAAACATGGCCAGAGTTCCTTTGCCCAACCCTAAAAACATATTTATAAAAATTACAATCGGAGCAATTAAGATAAGCGGCGAAGCGAAAATGCGCAAAGCAGGCGTGGCGATAGCCACTAAAGCAGGGTCGTTGGAAAAAAGCCCGACTATCTGCCGGGCAAATATCTCTAAAATTATCGAAGCAACCGCGGCGAATAAAACGGATACTTTCAAGGTAACAAAAACTGATTCCTTAAGTCTTTGATAGAGTTTGGCGCCTTCACTAAATCCAACAACAGGCATTAAGCCGAAACCAATGCCGAAGAGCGCCATGGTAACCAAACTATTAACGCGAAAACATATTCCCATCGCTGCTATAGCCAGAAAGCCGAAATCTGCCAGCACATGATTGTAAATAACTAAAACAAGACTGACAAGTAAATTTGTGGCGATGGAAGGCAGTCCGGTCGAGAAAATAGAATTAATTGTGGATAGATCAGGAAAAAGATATTTCCATCTGAGTTCATATTTAGATGATTTCAGTTGTATAAAATATATGGAAAATAGACAAGCAATACACTGGGCAAAAACGGCGGAGAGAGCGGCGCCTTTGATTCCCAAGCGGGGGAAAGGGCCGATTCCAAAGATTAATAATGGATCAAGAATTGCGCTGGAGATAGAGGCAATTAAAACAACGTACATGGATAAAAGAGGCCTTCCTTCTACCCGAAGTAAATTGTTGGACATCATCGAAAAAAAGAGGAAAGGTGAACTAAAAACTATAACATAAAGATAATCGTGACAAAGCGGCAGTATTTCACTAAAAGCGCCGAAAAGAGTAAGAATTGCATCGCCAAAAAATAAGACAGAAATGATGGTGATTAAACCAAAGAAAAAAGAAAGAAAGAAAATTTGGCCAGCTGTTTTTTTTGCCTGAAGAATTTTTCCGGCGCCGAACATCCGGGCTGAAAAAGAACCGGCGCCAATACCTGTTCCAACGCCGATTGCGGCAAAAATCATTTGAATGGGAAAGCAAACAGTGAGAGCGGCCAATGCCTGAGAACTTAAACGTGCCAGCCAAAAAGTATCAATAAAATTATATACAGACATGGCTGTCAGCGCTATAATCGACGGCCAGCTCATTTTTAAAATCAGCGGAAAGATTGCTTCTTGCCTCAAATCCAGACTTTTAATCATTTTTCACAGCCACTATTGGAAAAATATTATTAATATAGTAAGCAGTTGCATATACGTAATGATTCATAATTTCAAGGCAATAGTAATACCAAGTTGCTTTCAAAAATTAACTATGAATTTATGAAAGCTTACTTGGTATTATGCCCGGTAAATCAACTTCTTAATGTTTGATAGCTAATTGGTATAAAATGACAAAAAATCTAATTGTGATTTTAGGTCCGACAGCATCGGGTAAAACGCATCTGGCGGCGAAGCTTGCCTATGATTTGCGGGGCGAAATAATTTCTGCCGACTCCCGTCAGGTTTATAAAAAAATGGATATCGGCACCGGCAAAGATTTAAACCAGTATGTTATTAATGACCGGCGTATTCCTTATCATCTGATAGATATCATGGATCCGGAAAACGAATTTAACTTGTTTGAATTTCAAAACAGATTTTACAAAATATTCAGCAATTTGATTAAAAAGGAAACACCGCCTATTCTTGCCGGAGGAACAGGTCTTTATCTGGAATCAGTGCTGACGGGATACCATATGCCACACGCGCCGATGGATAAAGAATTACGGGAAGATTTAAACCGGAAAACAAAAGATGAACTGCAAAAAATACTTTTGGAGTTAAAGCCGCGTTTGCATAACAGGACAGATCTTGAGGACTCTCAAAGATTAATCCGGGCAATAGAAATTGAACGGGCACGAAGTGTAACAGATCGGGATCAACAAGAAAAGCCGGATATTGATGCTATAGTTTTTGGCATCAGATGGGAAAGATCATCACTGCGGCAGCGTATTACATCACGGTTGAAAGAACGGGTGGATCAGGGGATGATCGAAGAAGTAAGGACACTGCATACAGCCGGATTGACCTGGACAAAATTGGATAGCTTTGGACTGGAATATCGTTTTGCTTCGCAATATCTGCGGAAGATGATTACATATGGAGAAATGATGAAAAGGTTAAATACCGCCATTCACCAGTTTGCCAAAAGACAGGAAACCTGGTTCCGGCGTATGGAGAAAAAAGGAATAGTGATTAATTGGATTCCCGGTGACGACTACACATTTTTAAAAGAAAGCGTGATGAAATCTTGGCGATGGAAAGAAAATCTTTAGTAAATACTTATCTGAAAAATTACTCGGTTGGAGAAAAATGGCAATTAACGGCAAATGATACCGATAATATTTCTCAGGTTGTTGTTATACCGGCTTATGCAGAAAAAGAATTGCTTTTTTACACTCTGGCTTCCATAGTGCAAAATCAGCCGTCGTCTTTGGAATATTCTTTTGTGTTGTGTGTCGTTAATAATAAGGATAACTCACCTCCCGAAGCGATAGAAAATAACATTCAGACAATCGAACATCTGAAAGCGCTGATCGCAAGAAAGTCTTTAAAAAGATTCAGCGCTGAGCAAAAAATATATCATCTTCTGGTTGATATTGCCGACTCGAAATTAAAACTCGGTTACATCAATGCCGCGTCGAAGGGGTTTGAACTGCCGCATAATACCGGAGCTGTGGGTATGGCGAGAAAAATCGGCATGGATATGGCCGTACGCCTGTTAAAAAAAAGTTCCGCTTTTCCCAATCTGATTTTGAGTCTGGATGCCGACACACTGGTCAGGGAAAATTATTTGTCCGTGATAAAAAAAAGTTTTACGCCGGAAATTAAAACGGCAATTGTTGCTTATGAGCATCAAATGCCGGAGACTTATGAAGCGCAGGCTGCCATTGTCTGTTATGAAATATTTCTGCGTTACTGGATCCTGGGACTAAGGTACTCTAAATCCCCTTGGGCGTTTCATTCCATCGGCTCAACAATTGCCGTGTCAACTGAAGCTTATATCGGAGTCAGGGGAATGAATAGACGCGAAGCGGGAGAAGATTTTTATTTTCTCAACAAACTCGCCAAAACAGGTGGAATTGATTATATTAAGGAAACATGCGTTTATCCTTCTGCCCGGTTATCAACCCGTGTTCCTTTTGGAACGGGAAAAAGAATACAAAGATTTCTTTCCGGTGTTTGCAAAGAAGAATATAGTTTGTATGATACGCGAATATTCACGATATTGGGCGATTGGCTGAAACTTATGAATGGCAATTTTCTCCTTGATGAAAATGAAATTTTAACAAAAGCGGAGAAAATTCATCCCTTGTTAAAGGCTTTTTTGAATATTAACGGCTTCCCCGTAATCTGGCTAAAAATTCGTCATAATTCGAAAAACGAAAAAATACTGGCCCGTCAGTTTAATGATTGGTTTGATGGGTTTAAGACCTTAAAATTGATTAATTATTTTACAAAAGAAGTTTATCCTCAAATCAACATGTTCGAAGCACTGGACAGGATACTTTCTATGTTGGAGATGCCTGGATTAAAACAAAATTCAGGGACAAAAATTCCCGCGCTAGAGGACCAAATAAATATTCTCCAATATTTACGCACGATGACATGATGACAAATATATCATGGTTAACAAAAAGATAATTATCTTGACGAATATGTCTATTTTACATATAGATCACGAACCCAAAAAGGTACTGCTAAATATTTTCGGGAGGAGATTTATGAAAAATATAATCAATAAAAGCTGGATAGCTATTTTTGTTTTTGTTCTGGTGTCGGGTTGCGGCGATAATGACAAAAATAAGAAAGAGTCTCCGGCTCCGGCAGTTTCCGGATCTCTTCCATCCAGTAATACACCGAATGTAATAGCTGAACAAACAGTAATACCTGGCGCAGCCGTCAGCGTTGATGGGAAAATTTTGAAAAAATCAGAGTTGGAAAATAGTATAAAAGATAGAATGAAAATGTTCAAAGATAAGATTCCCGCCGATAAACAAAAAGAATTTCAGGAGAACCTTAAAAAACGGTTGGTGGATGAATTTGTAATGCGAACCCTTTTAAACAATGAAATGGCCAAAAGAAAAATTGAAGTAAGCGACCAGGAAATAAAAATAGCAAAAGACAAAATACAAGCGAGTCTTCCGCCAAACAAAAAGGTGGATGATTTCCTCAAGGAAAATAAGATAGCTCAAGAAGATATCATCCTGGGAGTTAAAGTTGAAAAGTTTGTGAATAAGGAAATTGGAGATAAAGCAAAGCCTACTCAAAAAGAAATAAGCAAGTTTTATAATGAGAATAGAGATAAGTTATTTGTCAGCCCGGAAAGTGTTCACGTTCGTCATATTCTGGTGTCTATCAACAAGGATGACAATGAAAAAGTAAAGGCAGAGAAGAAGGCTAAAATAGAAAATTTACGCAAGCAGTTATTGAGTGGCGGTGACTTTGCTGAATTGGCACGTAAAAATTCCGATTGCCCCAGTAAAGAAGCCGGCGGTGATCTTAATTTCATAAAACGGGGACAGACTGTGAAAACATTTGAAGATGCAGCTTTTTCGCAGGGGAAAAATGTTATTGGCCCGGTAATAAATACTGAGTTTGGTTATCATATTATTCAGGTGCTGGATCGCAAACCGGCAAAAACAATCGCTTTAGGTGAAGTAAAAGACAGAGTTTCAGCTTTTCTGGAGCAACAAAACAAAACAAAAGCTTTTGCAGACATTCTGAAAAAATTACAGCAAAATGCAAAGATAGCAGTTTATTAACGAGACTTAAATCTGCTTATTTAAAACTATGTTCACTATCAGGGAAAGTTCCATGTTTCACTTCCGTGATGTAGGTCTTAACTGCTTTTTTAATTTCCAAATTTAGATTGGCGTATTTTTTTACAAATTTAGGTGTGAATTTGTCATACATTCCTAGTATGTCGTTAATTACGAGAACCTGTCCGTCGCATTCAACTCCGGCGCCAATTCCAATGGTGGGAATAAAAATTGATTGAGTTATTTCAGAAGCGAGTCCTTCCGGAATACATTCCAGAACGACAGCGAATGCTCCCGCTTCTTCTATGATCTTCGCATCTTCAATAATTCTTTGGGCGGAATCTTCTTTTTTCCCCTGTACCCGGTATCCGCCTATCTGGTGGATGGACTGAGGAGTTAAACCCAGATGGGCCATAACAGGAATTCCCGCAGAAGTGATCTTTTGAATAGTATCCGCATATTCTCTGCCGCCTTCTAATTTAACTGCCTGGACGTTTGCTTCCTGCAAAAAACGACCGGCATTGGCCAGAGCTGTTTGTGTAGAGACCTGATAAGATAAAAAAGGCATATCAGCTACGATTAAAGCGCTATGAGCGGCTCGAGAAACAGCTTTGGTGTGATGGAGCATGTCTTCCATGGTGACTGGCAGGGTAGTGTCATAACCTAAAACAACCATACCCAGGGAATCGCCGACCAGTATTATATCGATATCGCTTTCATCCAGGATAGAAGCCATCCCATAATCATAACCTGTCAATACAGCGATTTTCTCTCCCTGAATTTTCATTTTTTTTATGTCGAGAATTGTTTTACGGCTAATCTTATTTTGTGTGCTCATTCTTTTGCTCCTTTTAAAATAACATTAATTGTTTTTGCCTGCCGGGCAGTCAATGTTCCTTTTTGTTGCGCAACTTTAACTGTTATTAATCCGAGAGAAGAATATAAAGATGAATATTGTGGAAGATTATTGTTAATGGCCGTAACATGTTTCTTAATCGTGCCCAAATCGCCACGGGCGATAGGACCTGTAAGGGAAGTAACCGAACCGGAATTCTCGATGTTTTTGAGACTGCCGTAAACTAATGGCAGATAAGCCTTCTTCGCATCTTTGTCATTCAATCCGATAGCCTTATAAATTGATTCCACCGTATTCATCAGGGCAACCAGATAATTGGACGCAATGCAAGCGGCTGCATGATAAAGCGGTTTTTGATCAGAGGAAATAAAAAAAGGAATACCCCCTAAATCGCGAACAATACTTCTTGCCGGAGCCTGAGCTTTTTTATCCGCTGTAATTCCAAAATAGCTTCCGGGAATATTTTTTATGGCCTGATCAATTGAAGAAAAACTCTGCAAGGGATGGATACTGGCCACTGCCGCCCCTGCTTTTTTTGCAGCATCAAGAAGATCCAGGTCGCCTGCTCCACTCATATGAAAAGCGAATTTGTCTTTTATCGCCGGACAAAGGGCAATTTCCGTGCAAGCAGAAGAAATTTTATCATCAGGGGTCGTAATTAAAATGCAATCGGCTCTGTGCACTGCTTCTTGAGGGCTGCGAAAAGCTTCTCCTCCGGTATAAAGCCTAGCTCTTTTCAGCGCGGCGGGAGATTTGTCGACAATGGCTATAATATGATATCCGGCTTTTTTCAGCAAAAAACCTATGGCTGTTCCCACCATACCGGCGCCGATTATGGCAAAATTATTTAAGGGTTGTTTCTTCATAATTTAAAAACACAAAAGGTCTTCCGCAAAAAAGGAAGACCTCGACAGTTCAATTCAAAATAAATACCGTCTCAGTCGGTAAAATGGATCCAAGCGGTTAATAGGTATCTACCACCGGCCAGTAAGTTAGTCAAATACTTTTTTAAATAAACAAACTTGTGTTTGTTGCGGCACTTCGTTATATAGAATTAAGGTAAAACGATGAAAAAGATAGGTTTAATGATATTTGATTTGGATGGCACGCTTGTTTCTTCTGGTGCTGATCTGATCCAGGGTATAAATTACACGTTGAACGCGCTAAAGCTTAAGGAAAAACCGGAAAAAGAAATTCTTAGCTTTGTTGGTGATGGTGTAAGAAAATTGATTGAAAAAGTGTTAGGACAAGATCATCTGAAATACCATGAAGAAGCAATGATAATATTTACTGATTACTATGGTAAACATCTTTTGGATAATACCCGGCTATATCCTCAAGTAGAAGAAGTTTTAAATAATTTTGTAAATAAAACAAAAATTATTCTAACAAACAAGCGCTATAATTTCACGTTAGCCATAGCGCAAGGATTAAATATCGAAAAATACTTTGTGGAAATAATTGGTTCCGATTCCACACCATTCCAAAAACCGGATCGCCGTGTAATTGATTATATATTAAATAAATATGGAACAGCGAAAGAAAATACACTTATAATCGGCGATGGTATCAATGATATTGCTGTTGCCAAAAATTCCGGGATATTGAGTTGCGCTTATTTAAATGGACTAGGGAATAGACAGGAATTGCTGAATTCCCATGCCGATTATTATTGTGAAGATCTTCTGGAAATTTGTTCTTTTTTTTCGTAATGAAACTCGCTGAAAACGAGCGTAGTGAAGTTTGAAGCGTTAGTTGAATTATCCCAGGAGTGAAACGACGCGGGATTAGACATGATTAAAAAAACTCTTCAAACTATAGAAAAATATAATCTACTGGAAAAGGGAGAGCGTGTGGTTGTCGCCCTTTCCGGCGGACCTGATTCCACCGCACTTTTGATAGTGCTTACCGCAATAGCGCAGGAACAGGATTTAATCTTGATTATCGCTCATTTCAATCATGGATTACGGGGTGCAGAATCGGA
>DCVU01000056.1 GCA_002327415.1 Smithella sp. UBA2180 | reverse complement strand
GCATCATCACTAAAGCCATTACCAAGACAATGATTCTCTTCATAGCTCTTCTCTCCTTTGGTTAGAACTTGTTTTTTTGTTTATATGGATATTGTCTACTTCTACTTTGCTCTTCAATTTCTTTAAATTTTATAAATAATTATTGGAAAAATCAATTCATATAAAACGCGTGTCATTTACGATCACAGTTTCCCTCAATATGCTGAGGTTCCACCAAATATTGAGGTCAAAGGAGTCATTTCATGCTTTTCTGATGTTCTCTCCTGTTTATTTAAACAACTGTCTTTAAAGGATGAATCCAAACTTCTAACTCCACTTCGGCTATTGGCTTGTTATTTGCTGTTATTATTTATATGATCCTTTAAATTATACGTACGAACCAAGGGCATGTCGCCCTCCGCTTACGCGGGATTGTTCAACTTACCAATTCCGTTGCGCTTCGCTTTCGGAATTGGAGTTTCACGATAAATTACAAGCAAAGGTGAAGGAGAAAAATATGGATGAAATGTTTATAAAGAAAGTGCGGGCTGCGGCAGTGGCTGGCTGGTGGACTGTGTTAATCTTCTATTGTATTCTACTGATCCAATGGCTTGCTTATTGGGTGATCATGAGCAGACAGCCGGATGCAATGCTTTGTCTCTGGGGTAAAGGCTTTACCTGGGTTGAAATTCGTACTATCTGGCTGTGGGCAATGGTGGCCTATAAGCTCTGCTTCGGAGTGATACTTTTTGTTGTCATCTGGCTGACACTTTGGGCAAGACAACTGGCAAAAAAATAAAACTGAAAAAGTATGGAAATCCGGGTAGAGTAGAGAACTGGCAATGACCTCTTTAGTCTGACTTATTAACGGTCTGTTCCCTCAGCGTCTTTGAAGCGACAGAGGCAGTTCCAGATGGTTTTCTTCCAAAAGTTTTTTGTTGGTAAGTATTTCCATAACCGGGCCGTCGGCGACTACTGTGCCTTCTTTGATTACAATGCAGCGATGACAGACATCCATAATCAGGTCAAGATCGTGTGAAGCAATTATTTTTGAATGCTCGAAGGTTTTAAGCAGATTGATAAGCAATCGCCTTGATCGGGGATCGAGATTGGCCGCCGGCTCGTCCATGGCCAGAATATCGGGTTCAACGGCGATAACCGACGCGATAGCCACGGCGCTTTTCTGGCCGCAGGAGAGATGATGCGGCGGTTTGTTTTGCAGTTCAAGGCCGCTTACCAGATTCAGAGCATATTCCACTCTTTCCCGCACGGCAGTCTCATCCATTCCCAGATTGAGAGGACCGAAAGCCACGTCTTCGTAAACGGTCGGCATGAATAGTTGATCGTCGGGATTTTGAAAAACAACGCCGACTTTCCGGCGGATTTCCTGCCGCGTTTGCCGTGTCAGATAAAGATCGCCGATATTTACTGTTCCCGAAGTCGGCATGAGATAGCCGTTTATGTGCAGTAGTAGAGTGGATTTACCCGCTCCGTTGGCGCCGATGATGCCCACGGATTCGCCGTGGGTTATGCGGAAAGAAATGTCGCGCAGAGCTTCTGTTCCGTCCGGATAGAGAAAGGAAACATTTTTAAATTCTACAATATGATGACTCATGAGAACACTCCTTGAACAAATCTGCCCAGTATTTGAGTTGCCGGATAGAAACGGAAGAAATAGAGAAAGACCGCAACAGATAAAGCAAAAACAATATCGCCGGTTTTAATATGAAAACGTTTGAGCGAAGGCATATCTCCCTGAAATCCACGGGAGAGCATTGCGTAATAAATCCGTTCAGCTCTCTCAACGGTTCGTATAAAAAGTATCCCGACAATACGTACAAATATTCTGATATCTTTACCGCGTTCTCCATAAGATCGCATATTCCTGGCGCGAACTATGCACATGGTTTCTTCCATTAGGACAAAAATATAACGGTAGAGGAAGAGAAGTTGTGAAACAAAAAGCGACGGAACACCCAACTGTCTTAAGGCGTGGCAAACACCCGGGAAAGAAGTGGTGGCGACAAGCAAAAGCGCCGTGCTGACGGTGAGGGTAAACTTGATCAGAATCGAAAAGAAAGAAAGCCATCCCGCCGAAATCGTCAATCCACTGAAAATAAAAACCTGCCCTGAATCCAGAAGAGGATTGAAAATCCCGATAAAGACAGCAAATGGAGAAACAAAAACCACCTTCTTGAAGATAAACATGAACGGAATTTCGCCTATGGTCATCAGCAACATCGGATAAAGGAAAAAAGGCAGCAGGGCGGCAATTTCGTACTTGGAGAAGGAGACAACAGTAAAGAGAAAGAGCAGTGTGACGATTAGTTTTGCCCGTGGATCCAGACGATGAACAAAGGTATTCTTATAGGCTAGCTGGTCAAGAAATCCAATATTATAATATTTTTCATCAAAAGTCATTGTTTTGTCCGGTAAGAGCCTCACTAAATAAAGGCATTAATTATCATACGCCTTGGCAATAACTCCAGTTCTTTTTTGCCAACAATTTACCAGTACTTCGGACTGGTAACTAATGGAAGAAACTGATCTACTGTGGCACGGTCTCTTCCTCCCCCTTTGTTAAAGGGGGATTGAGGGGGATTTTAATGACACTTGCTAAGAACGAGCGTAGCGAAGTTCGAAGCATCAGTGGAATTATCCCAGGCGCATAGCGCCGTGGGACAATCGGTGCAATTCCGTAAAATCTCCCCTAACCCCTCTTTAGAAAAGAGGGGGATTGAAGTTTCTTAGGACGGCTTATGTCTGACTCCTATTGAGTGTTATTATTTTTTGAAGAGCCGGATTCCGAAACCGATAAATAAAATAAACATCAGAACGATTGCTCCTCCGACAATACCGGCCACCGAAGTACCGGCTTCAATTCCCGGCCAGGCAGGGGCCTCATTTTCCTTTGGTTCTTCCTTGACCGCAGGTTTGAATCCATAATCCGGAAGAAAGGCTGTTTTTTCCTGAATGTCCTTGAGAGCGGGAGCTATACCCTGCGTTGCTTCCTCCAGTTCGCCCTTGCCGGTAACTTTTTCAATAGACCATTCCAGACCGTCGGGATGGGTTGAGGCAAACCAGGAAAGGGCGCCGCCGGTAATCACCGCCAAAATCACCAAGACCACCAGGACGTTCTTTATTGAAATGCCTGCGTCAAGGGGCCGCAAGGTATTGCTGGCCTGGAGAATCTCTGGTCTGACTTTTTTTACATAGCTGATTATTCCAGCCGTGATAATTCCCTCCACGAGACCGATCGCCAGATGGATCGGCTGCATAAGCAGGACAAATGTACCGAAGGGCAATTCACTCTTACCGGACAAAAGCGTTTCCAAAACAACAGAGAAAGCGCCCAGTTGCAAAGCGATTAGCACACTCACAATTGCGGCGATGGATATTCGCCGTGCGTTTTTTCCGTCTCCCGCGATTAGCTTATAGATCAAAGGATAGGCAATAAAACAGGGGAAAATCCCCATATTCCAGATATTACAACCTAGGGCGAGCAGTCCTCCGTCGGCAAAAAAGAGCGCTTGCACCATCAATACCGAGGCTATGGCAAGAAAGGCCGCATATGGTCCCAGAATAACCGTCAGAATCATGCCCCCGCCTATGTGCCCGCTTGATCCTGTGCCGGGAATGGTGAAGTTGATCATTTGTGCTGCAAAAATAAATGCGCCCATGATTCCCATCAGCGGAATTGTTTTGTTGTCGATATTTTCTTTCAACTTTTTGCATGAGTATCCTATGGCCGCCATTGAACCGGCCCACATCGTTGCTCCCACTGCCGGGGAGAGTAAAGCGTCCGCCATGTGCATATTGATTTCTCCTTTGGAAGGATAATAATTAATTTTTATTCTTAACCCCGATAAACGGGATAAGCGCGTTAACGAAATTATTATCTGCCAAAGAAGCGCAGAAAATAATTTCTAACTTACTAAAACCGTAAAGCAACTCCGGCCAGAGCGGAAATGTCTGTTTCAGAGGTGCTTAAACCGCACTTAACGCCGAGATCAACATCAATATTTTCAGTTATAGAGTAGATGACTCCGCTAATCAGAAAGGCCGGATCATTGTTTGCGTCTTCATCGGCATTGCGCTCAATTCCAATATTAGCGACAAGATTCAAATCTTTAAGGACTTCCCATGTGGTGGCCAGCGAAGCATGCCAGATATCCTTGCGTTCATCAGCATTGTTTTCATTTCTGATGTAACCAAGATTAGCATGAAATGCCCATGACTCCAATTCCTGTGAGGCAACCAAAAAAAGATGACCGCCGAGAAGGCCTGTACCCAATCCCTTTTGATCATTGGCGGTGGGAAAGCTGATGCCTGGTTTAAATGCCAGACTGAAGCCGTTTTTTTCAAACAATCGCAACTTTGTTTCCAGTACAGCATCGCCGATTCCCTTTTCGTCATATACCGTTGTTTCATTTACTTCCGCCTTGCCCCACAGATAAGGCAGACTTAGAACCAGATCAACGTTTTCCGCAATCCCGTATGACATAGTCACCGCTGCCTGACCAGCCGTGCTCTTGATAGATCCGTCTTCTGCGTCTTCATTCTCCCAATCATATTGACCATTTAATTCCAACTGAAATTTCCCTTTCCCCTGCGTACCTGCATCATCGGTAATCAACGGGTGAGCCGCCCAGGAGGCACAGGCAATGAACGGAATTGCCACAAATATTAGCCCCTTTGTAAACCATTTCCACGTCATTATGAATTCTCCTTATAGTGTTACTTCTTTTTAATTCGTAGCACTCTCTTTTTGTTTCTGTCAAGTCTTTTTTGCAGAAAATGGAAAGGGCCATGGAATTCTTTATTATTGAACGAAGAGGCATAATGTACGACGGAATATATTTTTATCACACGACTGGAAATTGCTTATGTCCGGATGGGATATGAATATATCGAATTTCGGAATGATATTGATTTTTTATTTTTTCCCTAGATCATTCAATTCCATTTTAAGGGATAAAAGATTAAGCATATCCTTCAAGGAAATGATGCCCTCAAGATTATCCTCTTTAACAACCAGTAGTCGGCTGTTTCCTGTGCGATTCATAATCGCTAATGCTTTATTGGCATCTTCCTCCGGCTCTACTGTTGTTTCTTTGCTGCAGGGCAGAGCCACTGCTCCGACTGTGGAGGTTGCCCATTCCTCGCGTGGAATTAATGCCATTTGTTTTATGGAAATACATCCCGTCAACTTACCAAAAGAAAGTACCGGATACATCTGAAAATGATGTTTATACACATAATCACGAACGAATTCTTCCAGTGATATGGAACGCGGCACGGTCACTGGATCTTTAACCATCAGGTCTTTTACTTTTTTTGTGTTAAAAAGGCTGCGCGCTAAAAGCTGCTGGTAGGACATTTGCGCCGTTGAACGGAGAAACAGGCCGATTAAAAACCACCACAAGCCAACCACAAAATTACCTCTGATGATGTAAACAATTCCCATAATAATTAATATGATCCCGAAACCAGACCCAATCTGTGCGGCAAAATTTGTTGCCCAGCGAATATCTTTTTTCCAGCTCCAGAGAGCGGAACGCAAGACCCTTCCACCATCCAGAGGAAAAGCGGGAATCAAATTAAAAACCGCCAAAATTATATTTAACCATACCAAATAACTTAAAACACCATTGACCGTTACCGGCCAGCCGCTGTTTTTTCCGACAGCGTAAAGCAAAAGAGAGAGTCCCCCCATTAAAAAACTGGAAAGAGGTCCAACTATTGCCATCATAAATTCAGATTTAGGATTTGGAGGATCATCTTCCATCTGGGCAACGCCGCCAAAAATGAACAGGGTAATCTCCTTCATGGGTATGCCGTAATACCTGGCAACAAGAGAATGAGTCAATTCATGAACAATTATGGATAAAAAAAGTCCAACAGCACCGGCAGCACCCATCCACCAATAAGCGGTAGAAGGGAGGTCTTTATAATATGCGGGGAAAAGACCGCTGGCCAACGACCAGGTAATCAAAGCCGCCAGAATAATCCAGCTTAAATCTATTTTTACTTCAAATCCTAAAATTTTAAAAAGGGTTATCGGCCGTCCAAACATAAAATAACTCCTTATTACAGTATTTCAACAATAAGATAACTATTGCCTGACAAGAATTAATGTTCTAAATAACACTTTATGCAAAAAAAGTTTACTAAAATAAAGCTTACGACATTACAGATAAAAATTGACAACCATGAAGCATTTAAGTTATTTTTATACCAAGTTGCTTTCAAAGATTAAACTATTAATTTTTGAAAGCTTACTTGGTATTATGCCCGGCAAGGCAATTTTTTAATCTCTGATAGCTAATTGGTATTACTATAATTTTAGTGATCTTATTAATTTAAAAAACTTTGTACAGTGAGGATCGTATATGAAAAAATATCTATTATTGTTGATGCTATTATTTTTATTCCTTTATGGAACGGCAAATGCCGATTTTTATACGTGGGAAGATGAAAACGGATCAACGCAAATAACTGATTATCCGCCTCCACAGAATAAACCGGCAAAGAATGTTCAAGTTCATAAATATGAATCCGATAATTTAACAGGTGTGCAAAATGCTGAGGAGCAGGGATCATCATCCAAAGACAAAAAATCAAAATCTCAGAAGAAAACGGAAGTTGTCCTTTATACCAAGAACGACTGCAAAGATTGCGACACAGCACGGGAATTCTTGAAAGCAAAAAATATTCCTTTTACCGAATACAATATGGATAAAGATAACGGCTCTATCGCGCGAAGAAAAGAAATCGATGATAGTGAAGACGTCCCCTTTGCGATCATCAACAAAAATAACGTATATGGATTTTCGGAAAATGTTTATAATAAAGTATTGAAACTTGGCTCTGATTCATCCAAATGAAGTATATAATTCCATTTCTAAATCAAGGCGCTTTTTAGGGATCTATATTTCATTGACATACAAGCCCGATATTCTTATAATGTACCATGCTTAGTATCTTCGAATCATTTAAGAAGCAGCCATCCCTCAAAAATCTAGGCCTTAAACGCTATCAGTTCTCCTATTCTTTGGACAAACTTGTTTTAGGAGTCGACAACATTCGTTTTGATGTCCACATCAGCCCCCAAGTTTACAGCGCATTGAAACGAGCAGCATTTCTTTTGATGATTAAACATAGTAAATCGGAAGATTTTTTTAATGACTATAAAAGAGAATCATGTGAAATTGAAAAGAATACCTTAAGGCACGTTTGCACGGATATTTTGACAGACGGCATAAATAGAGCCAAATCCGCCAACGAAGTGCAAATAGATTTCCTGGGACAGACAGCTCTGGCAAAATTGTTTCTAAAAGAAATCAGAGATCAATATAAAAATTTAATAGCGCATTGCGAACCTCTCGTCAGGGTGTATCAATTATCTCAGCAAGACCAGAACAAAATTTTTATTATTAAAGATAAACTGGCCGATATAAAACTTCACCGGAACCAAATTATTCGCCTTGTAGGAGAAGAACTGTTTGGTCTGCTTGCCGATATTCAGACAAGAAAACTGCGAAATCTTAGGGAAACACATTTTTCCCCCGAGGATATTTTACCTGATAATTATTTCATTAATCCGATACTCCACACAGACAATCCCGCCGACGATTTCTTTCTAATAGAAGAATATGTGCTTTTAGGACAGAGATTAAAAGATCCGGACAACTTCGCCAATGTTAAATTTATTATCAATGAACTGCTTGGCCAAACTGATTTAGGGCAGGAGAACACTGAAAACGATGGTTCTGCCGGAGCGGATGAGAGTAACTATCAAAAAGATAACCGTTTCCTTGACGCTAAGGAAAACACATTTGATCCGTGGATGATGGAGCCAGGCAATATTGACCGATTGTTCAACTATTTTGATTCGCGGGAGCTCTACGAAAAGGCCAAAAAGGCAAAAGAATCAAAAGATATTCTTCTAAAACTTAAAGAACAAATAAAAACCCGGAAGAAATTGCTCAATCTTTTTTACCGTAAATTTAAAAAACATCATCTGATTAAACAAATTGTCGCATCTTTTGAAATGAAATCAGTTTATGGCCGCTACTGCCCGCCTATGCAGCCAAGGCAAACAAGAGAATTTCTCGTCGATTTCTGGTCAAGAATATATATCACTCATCAGCAAAAACGATTAAAATCAGTTTACGGTGAGGCATTTTCTCTTGCCCCGCTTAAGCAAACTATCAAACGGATCAACGGCAGTCCTATTACAGAAAAAAAGCAGCATTTACTGATGTTCCTGAAGAAATTTTTCCAATATAATCGGGATTTATATAATAGCCGTATCCTCAAAGACGGGATGGCCTCCATCAACCTCGCAACAGAAGAAAATATTATATTACTATCGCGGGAAAACCGGTCGCTTTTTGAGTTTCTGCTTCCGGAGGAGCGGATCAAAGAAGAAAAGCCTATTATTAATCATGTCATCATTAAAGCGGACATCCGCGGTTCAATGGATATCAATCATACTATGATAAAAAGAAAACTTAATCCGGCATCATATTTCAGCCTTAATTTCTTTGATCCGATCTCCGCTATTCTTTCCGAATATGATGCCGCCAAAGTATTTATTGAAGGGGACGCGATTATTCTATCCATCTTTGAAAATGAAGACACGCCGCATAGCTGTTATAGTGTGGCGCGAGCATGCGGACTGGCAATTAAAATACTGCAAATTGTTCGCAGTTATAATGAAATAAATAAAGAAAATAATCTGCCTGTACTCGAACTGGGAATTGGCATCTGCTACAGCCACGGTCCTCCGATGTTTTTATTCGATGGCGATTCCAGAATCATGATTTCTCCGGCTATTAATCTGGCAGACCGGTTATCGAGCTGCGACAAGAAAATACGCAGGCGCTTAAAGAATCAAAACCCTCTCTTTAATTTATTTGAATTTAAAAATGCTGCGGAAGAGGAAACCAGGGACTCCGCGGACGACTTTTCCCTGCGCTATAATGTCAACGGAATCGAATTAAGCGTTGATGGTTTTAACAAGCTTGGTCAAGAGATCAACTTGAAAACGGTTGTCTATAAGGCAGGCAAAGATGAAAATGTAAAGCTCTATACAGGCAAAGTGCCTACGGTAAACGGTAATTATCAGCACCTTGCTATCCGGGAAGCCACCGTTTATGAAATAAAACTGGAAACCATGGAGATTACCGGCGAAACATCCCAAAAATATTATGAAGTTTGTACAAGCCATGAAATTTACGATTCCATAAATAATCTTTCTTCAACCAAATAATCCAATTTAATGGTTTCATCTCAAGTTAGGGGCCGTTAAGAAATAACTGTTACATTTCTATCCATTTCGTTACGGCCCCTTATGCCGGTTATGATATCAAAATGTTACAGTTATTATTGACCAATGGCTTGGTTTTAAATTAATACCAAGTTGCTTTCAAAGATTAAACTATTAATTTTTGAAAGCTTACTTGGTATTATGCCCGGCAAAGCAACTTTTTAATCTCTGATAGCTAATTGGTATAACATAAAAAAAGCGCCTCATTTTGAGGCGCTTTTTAGTAAAAAATACTTTGAAACTTTTAATGCTTATCCGTCAAGCTTTTCTTCAGAAATTCGCATACTGTAAAATGAGCGATATACGAATATTAAAGCAATCAAAAAGAAAACGACAGCCAGACCGGTCTTTAAATTCTGATTGGTCATGGTAACCGCAATTTCCGTTGCCAGCAATCCAAACAGGGTCGTGAACTTGATGACCGGGTTCAGAGAAACTGAAGAGGTATCTTTGAAGGGGTCGCCGACGGTGTCGCCGACAACGCTGGCTTCATGCAGCGGAGTGTTTTTCATCTTGAGATCGACTTCAACAATCTTCTTGCCGTTATCCCAGCAGCCGCCGGCATTAGCCATGAAGATCGCCTGATACAGACCAAAGAAGGCGATACCAATCAGATAACCGATGAAGAAGTAGGGGTTAAAGAATGACAGCGCCAGACACATGAAGAAGATCACGATGAAGATATTGATCATACCCTTCTGAGCATACTGGGTACAAATCTGAACGACTTTCTTGGAATCTTCAATCGACGCTTCTTTTTTACTCAGATCGATATTCTTCTTAATAAACACAACGGCCTGATATGAACCGGTGGTAACTGCCTGGATGGAAGCGCCGGTAAACCAGTAAATAACCGCGCCGCCCATCAGCAAGCCCAGAATGATTTCCGGCTGAACCAGAGACAGTTTAGCAACAACATTGCCGAAAAGACCTTCAAGCAGAATGATGATACCGAACACCATTGTGGTCGCGCCGGTAACGGCAGTTCCGATCAACACAGGCTTGGCTGTAGCCTTAAAGGTATTGCCCGCACCGTCAGCAGATTCCAGGAAGTGCTTGGCCAATTCAAAATCAGGCGCAATACCGTATTCTTTTTTCACAACGTCTTTTGCGTCGGGACGTGATTCAATCATTGACAGTTCATAAATCGACTGCGCATTGTCCGATACCGGGCCAAAACTGTCCACGGCAATAGTAATCGGGCCCATGCCGAGGAAACCGAAAGCGACCAGACCGAAAGCAAACACCGGCGCGGCAAACGTAAATGCCGGAGGCATCAAAGCCATGACGGCCGGATTCTTGGATACCAGGTAGGCAATCAACATCAGAATCATGATAGTCAGACCTTCCCAGAATGCAGAGAAGTTACCGGCAACCAGACCGGAAAGAATGTTCAAAGAAGGACCGCCCTGTTTGGAAGCGTTGACAACTTCTTCGCAGTGACGTGAAGAAGTGCTGGTAAAGACTTTTGTAAATTCCGGAATTAATGCGCCGGCAATGGTTCCGCAACTGATGATAACCGAAAGCGCCCACCACAAGCCAGCATACTTAGGATCAAGACCGGAGTCCAGCAGATAATAACTGGCAATAAAAGTAACAGCAATAGAAACAATAGATGTAATCCAAACCAGATTGGTCAATGGATGTTCAAAGTTAAAATCCTTTTTACCGGAAAAAGCAGCCTTGCTGATCCCGTCATTGACAAAGTAAGAAATGAGTGCGGTTATGATCATAAGGATTCTCATGGCGAAAATCCAGACAATCAACTTGCCGCCCATTTCGGGATTGCCGGCCAGCGCCAGTGCCAAAAAGGCGATCAAGGCAACACCGGTAACACCATAGGTTTCAAAACCGTCTGCCGTGGGGCCGACACTGTCACCAGCATTGTCACCGGTACAGTCGGCAATAACACCGGGGTTTTTGGGGTCGTCTTCCGGCAGATGGAAAACGATTTTCATCAGGTCGGAGCCGATATCGGCAATCTTGGTAAAGATACCGCCGCAGATACGCAGAGCGGAAGCGCCCAGAGATTCACCGATGGCAAAACCGATAAAGGAAGGACCGGCTAATTCCTTGGGAATGTATGCAAGAATGATAATCATGAAGAACAGTTCGATGCTGACCAGCAGCAATCCAACGCTCATACCGGAACGCAGACAGATGTTGACGATGTTTAAAGGATTGCCGCTCAGTGAAGCAAAAGCAGCACGGGAATTAGCCACGGTATTAATACGAATACCGAACCAGGCAACTGTATAAGAACCAAGAATACCTAAAATCGAACAGACAAGAATGATGATGATGTCTGATGCGGCTTTTCCCTGTAAAACGCCGAAATAATAAACCATACATACGGCAATTAAAATCCACAGCGCGATGAGGAATTTGCCCTGTTGGAACAAATAGGTTTTGCAGGTTTCCCAAATGGTCTGGGAAACATCAAGCATTGCCTTATGCGCGGGCAGATTTTTGGTTTGCACATACTGCATTATGCCGAAAGCCATCCCAATTGCACAGATGATCAATCCGAAATTCAGAATGGTCAACCCTGCAAGGGAACCGCCTAAAAAGCTGACTTGCGTCAGATCAGGCAGCTTAATGTCAGCTTCACCGGCTAAAGCTGTCCCCGCTAACAAGAGAAACACCATACTACTCAATAAAAATGTCCAGATACTTCGTTTGTTGTGTAACATTATCCATCCTCCTTTAATAAATTAACTATGTTTTTTATGATATTTAATCATAGCTGTTTGAATATCAGATAAAACAATTTCGGTGGCAGCGTCGGCTGCCGATTGAATAATTTCCGGTAATACACTGATTTCTTCCTTTCCAAAAGGATCCAACACATAGTCTTCAATGCGAGATTTATCAGCAGGCTTGCCGATGCCCAGTCTTACCCTCATAAAGTCACCAGAACCAAGGCATGTAGCGATAGACATCAAACCTTTATGACCGGCATTTCCGCCACCGGTTTTGAGACGAACCGTGCCAAAAGGTAAATCAAGGTCATCATGAATTACTATCAGTTTATTCATGTCCGTTTTAAAGTAGGCAATTAACTTCCTTACCGCATTACCGCTTAAATTCATGTATGTTTGAGGCATCGCCAAAATCACATTTTTGCCGGCAATTTTACCTCTATTCCAAAGAGCGTCAAAACTTTTATGTTTCAAGTCCACTTCCCATCGAGTGGCCAGTTTTTCCAGAACCATAAAACCGATGTTATGCCTTGTAAACTTATAGCGATTACCTGGATTTCCCAAACCGACAATCAAATACAAGGCCTGCTCCCTTTCTTTACTGCGCCAGAAAAACATTTTTGTTAAATTCAAAGGAAGCACATTCCATTATCCAAATACTATAGCTATCGATAAACGAGTTATTTCCCCTTTTCTTTTTCTGCAGGAGCCGCCTTCCCCTTTTCTGCAGGAGTCGCCGAAGCGCCGGCTGTTGCCGCTGCTTCGCCTTCCACTGCGGCGCCTTCTTCAGTTGCAACCTCTTCTTTTGCAGCCTCCTTGACAACTTTAATTACCTGAACTGCGGCCACTGCACTATCAGGACGATCCAAAATGGTTATTCCTTCGCCAATCTTCAAGTCTCTGATTTTTATAGAATCACCGATATCGAGATTGGTTACATCTACGTCAATATGATCAGGAAGATTCAATGGCAGGCAAGAAACTTTTACCTCTCGTCTTATATGCTGCAATTCACCGCCATTTTCTACACCAATAGCTTTGCCGACAAAACGAAGAGATACTTCCATGGTAATCTTGCGTTTTTCATCTACTTCGTAAAAGTCTGCATGGTAAAGTTTTCCCGTCAGCGGTTGTACCTGCAACTCTTTAATCAATGATAGTTTTTCGATCTTTTTGTTATCACCATCATCAATAATCAGCTTAATAAAAGCATGGTTCTTTTTATCTTTATATAGTTTAGTCAGTTCATCATTTCTTATCGCCAACAAAATATTTTCGGCGGAGCGCCCATAAAAAATCGCCGGGACAAACCCCTTCTGCCGCAAACGGCGCGCCGGTCCTTTCTTTTGTTCTTTACGGACTTGAGCCGCTAAATCTGTTACCTCCATTTGTTCCTCCTATATAACTATATAACTATATAAATAATGAATGTACGGAATCGTTATAATAAATCCGGCGCACTGCTTCACTTAAAATGCCGGACACCGACAAAACTTTTATTTTCTTGCATTTCTTTGCCCGATCGCTAAGAGGGATTGTATCGGTAACAATGACTTCTTTAATTTCTGATTTTTCAATACTCTCCAGTGCAGGACCGGATAAAACCGGATGCGTGCAGCAGACGGAAACTTCCAAAGCGCCCGCTGCTTTCATGGCGTTTGCTGCCTGAACAACCGTGCCGGCAGTATCAACCATATCGTCAAGAATAATTACCTTTTTCCCCTGAACATTACCAATAATATTCATAACTTCTGCTTCATTCGGCCCTTCCCTTCTTTTGTCAATAATTGCCAGACTCGCGTCCAGCCTTTTTCCAAAAGCCCTGGCGCGTTCCACGCCGCCCGTGTCCGGTGAAACTACTACCGTGTCGTCCTGATAATTCTTTTTCACATAATCGATTAAAACAGGTGTGGCAAAAAGGTTGTCAACAGGAATATTAAAAAATCCCTGAATCTGACCGGCATGCAGATCCATAGACAAAAGACGGTTGGCGCCAGCGGTGGTAATTAAATCCGCCACCAACTTTGCCGTAATAGGAGCGCGGGGAGCGACTTTCCTGTCCTGCCTGGCATATCCGTAATAAGGAACAACCGCTGTAATCCTGTCAGCTGATGCTCTTTTCATTGCGTCAATCATAATTAGCAATTCCATCAAACTTACATTTACAGGCGAACAAGTGGACTGGATGATAAAAACATCCATACCTCTGACGTTTTCGTTAATTTCTACACGCGTTTCCCCGTCGCTAAAAGTTGTTACATTAGCCTTTCCGAGGTTAACGCCTAATTGATAACAAATTTTTTCAGCCAGCTGAATATTTGAATTTCCGGAAAAAACCCTGATTTTTTCTAACATTTAAATAAACTCCGCAATCTTTACTGGCTGGGGCGGGAGGATTCGAACCTCCGAAT
>DCVU01000091.1 GCA_002327415.1 Smithella sp. UBA2180 | reverse complement strand
CCGTAAACCTCTGCATCACCGTAAACCCATGCATCATTTTTATGGGATAGGTTAGCTTCTTTTTCAATGAATCCGCCTTTTTCATCCTTTGCTACGCCGCCAAAAGAAATAAGTGCTTTGATTCGAAACAGGGTTCTTCCGTTTTTTATAATCGTTTCTGCTGTAAGTTCATATTTTTTCATCTTAATTCTCCTTTTTGCCCATTTTAGAATATAAATAGTCGGTGTATTCCCTGTTTTCCTTGCAGTAATGCGGCTTGCAGATGGCGGCGCAAAAGTAATTATCACACCACCTATTCCCTTCATCATCTACCAGAATGCGTTTTGCTTTGCAATCTGTCGGAGGATGTGGGGTCATGCCGCCGAACGGGTGCTTGAAATAAAACTTATCTTCGACCGGCTCTGGCCGTTTTCGTGTCATTTTAATCTTTCGTTTCATACCGCTACCTCCTGAAGCATCTGGCCGATCTCAGAAAAGCATTTGTCGATCTTCTTCATCGTCCAGCCTTTATCAATCAACCATTTCTTGATGCTTGTCTTTTCCATTTGTCCATGACGCTTTACTTTCTTGATTGGAGCTTCGCCAGTCAGCACACAATCAACGATCCATTTGCTCGCATCTGATAAACACTGGATTGCATCAGATAAAATCACTTGATGCTCTTGGCTGATATATGCGGCGTAATCAGCTTCGTTGAATTCCTCGACCGGAGCCTTCTTCGCCATATCAATTGCNNTTCTTTTCGAATGCCGGAAAAGCGTCCATGCAATACTCTTCCAGCAGGTATTCTGGCAATTGAAATTGAAATGCTATTTTTGGAATTGCCTTTGAAACGTAGGCACAATATTCACTGTATAATTCTGTGTTCATTTTATTCCTCCCTGTATTTTGAGATTAATTCGCTTAATAAAGAATCTTGATCTGTATCAATACCATCCAATACTGCATTCAGCACTTTTCGTTTCTGGTCCAGCAGGTCTGCGATATCGTTTTCAATCGTGTTATCTGCAATCAGATAATAAATATTACAGACATCCTCTTGTCCGATTCTATGTATTCTATCTTCCGCTTGATCATGTATTTTCGGTGACCATACAAATTCTAAGAAAGCAACTGAACTGGCAGCTGTAAGCGTAATTCCAAAACCAGCCGGGCGCCCCTGGGAGTCAATCATTCCTATGAATAGCCGGATATTTTCATCTGTCTGGAATTTATCAACTACTGCCTGTCTTTCATTGTGTGATGTTTCGCCATCCAATTTGACTGCGATTTCTTTAAATTCAGACATTAAATATCGAACAGTTTCTTTATGCGTGCAGAAAACCACCAGCTTCCCATTGACTTCAATGTGGTTTTTAATCCATGCTACGGCTTCTTTCATTTTACCGGCGACTGTGAGCTGTTTTAGATATTCTATTTTAGCGAGCTGCTCTGCCCTTACTGCGGATTTCGCTTTTTTTGGATCAACTTCTTTCAGGAATTTGATAAAATCCTTTTCTGCTCTTTGATATGTTGTCCTGTTGTCAATTTCCATAGGTACTACAGATGGTATTTTTTCTGGAAGTTCCTTCAGTACGTCTTTTTTCAGCCTACGTACCATAATACTTGAGGTTAGGATTTCATTGAGTTGCTGCATGTTTTTAGCGCCGTTAAAATCCCAGCCGTACCCATTATTATGGGCATTGCAGAACTGCATCGCGTACTGGAATCTGCTTCCAAATAGTTGAGGGGCAAGCAGTTTGATCGTGGTATAAAATTCAATTGGCCGGTTGGTAATAGGTGTCCCTGATAATGCGATAGTATGTTTTACGCTTCGGTGCAGTTTTTTAACTGCTTTTGTTCGCTTTGTGGAATCATTTTTGATGAAATGAGATTCATCAAGGATCATCGCCTGAACTCCGGCTTTCTTGAACAATTCGATCCAATAGTCGGTTAAAACATCGTAATTGATAATGCAGATATCAGATTCCATAACAGGTTTCACATCGGTTGCCATAGGCGATTTGCCAGAGCAGATATAAGATGTCTTTTTGTTATTCATCCATTGCCGAACTTCTTTCGCCCAATTCAGTTTCAGCGAGGCCGGAACAACGATTACAGCAGGTCGGATCTCAGGATGAATATCAAGCCATGCGAGTGCCTGAATCGTCTTTCCGAGTCCCATCTCATCTGCCACAAGTGCGTTTCCATTGCACCGGTTAATGAATTCAACGCCCGCTTTCTGGAATGGTCTGAGGATTGAATCCAGTTTGCCGAAATCAATTTTATCTGTTGGCGTTAATCCTGCTATTTCTTTGGAGTATGCTTGAATGATTTCGCTAAAATCATCTCCTGTTAAGGAAAATCCAAGAGCTTTTAATGTCTGAACGTTCTTAATTGTAGTTGGGGCCGTCCAGATTTTCTTATTTGGTTCCCAGCGACGCCCTTCCAGCTGCGTTTTAATTGCGGCCACCACCTTGATATCAAATTCAAAGCGGATCTCAATTTGCTTGCCGACCAGCTTTGCTTCTTTGGCCTGAGGGGCTTTTTCTTTCGGCTCAGTAATAGCGATCTTTTCCAGCGTCTCGGTGGTTTCCTTGATTGCGGAGAGCGGGAGCCACACGTTTTCAAACCGGATATTCAAAA
>DCVU01000011.1 GCA_002327415.1 Smithella sp. UBA2180 | reverse complement strand
CAACGACATAAGTAGTTTTCTTTGTCACGCTGGAATGGATTGATCCGCCCAGATTCTCAACTAAAGTTTTTGCTTCGTTTCTGCCCATGCTCTCCATTGATCCTGTAAAAACAAATGACTTGCCCTGCAAGAGGGTATTGTTATCTATTTCTTTCTTCTGTGGTTTTACACCGGCTTTGCTGAATTTATTCATGACGTCGATATTTTTATGTTCGTGGAAAAATTCCACGATGCTCGCGGCTATTTCCGGACCGATTTCATTTATCGCCGTCAAATCTTCTTGTTTTGCCGCAATGAGATTTTCCATGCTGCCGAAACGCGCGGCCAGAAGTTTGGCGGTACGTTCTCCCACGTGTCTTATACCCAGAGCGTAGATGAATTTATCTAAAAGAGGATTTTTGGATTTCCTGATAGCTTCGATTAAATTCTGCGCTGATTTTTCCGCCTGCCGATCAAGCGCGACAAGTTGGTCTTTATTTAAAAAATAAAGGTCGGCTGGATCGGCAATTAACTTGGCGTCGAAAAGTTGAGCGGAAACTTTTTCTCCCAAACCTTCAATATCCATCGCGCCGCGCGATGCGAAATGACGGATGTGTTCTTTTAACTGTGCAGGACAGGATATATTAACGCAGCGATGCGCCACCTCTCCTTCGTAGCGAACGATTTTCGAATCGCATTTGGGACATTTTGTAGGCATCTTAAAGGGTATTGTCCCGTCAGGTCTTTTTTCAAAAACGACTCTGACAACTTCAGGGATAACATCACCGGCGCGCTGGATTATTACGGTGTCATCAACGCGGACATCTTTTTTTAGCACTTCATCTTCATTGTGCAGGGTCGCCCGGCTGACCATCACACCGCCCACATTGATCGGTTCCATGATGGCAACAGGCGTCAAAGTGCCCATGCGTCCCACCTGCACGTCAATGTTTTTAACGATTGTTGTTGCTTGGGCCGCCGGAAATTTGCAGGCAAGTGCCCAGCGTGGGCTGCGGGAAACATTTCCAAGAATTTTCTGAAGCGACAGATCATTAACCTTTAAAACGACACCGTCAATTTCATATGGCAACTTTTCTCTTTTGACGGCAATATTTTCAAAATATTGAAGACACTCATGGATATCTGCCTTATTTTCAATATGAGGGTTGACCGGGAAGCCCCAATTTTTAAGAGTCTTAAGTACTTCGCTGTGGCTGGAAAAATTGATGCCGTTTATTTCACCAACGTTATAGAGAAAAATGTTTAACGGACGTCGGGCGGTTATTTTGGAATCAAGCTGTCGCAGAGAACCGGCAGCGGCGTTGCGTGGATTGGCAAAAGGTTCTTCGCCATCTTCGATACGCCGGAGATTTAATTTTCGAAACGGCTCTTTCTCTATATAAACTTCACCTCTTATTTCTATAAAAGCAGGAATAGGATTGTGCGAGATATGTTTCATTTTTAAGGGTAGGGAAGAAATAGTTTTAAGATTTTGAGTCACGTCTTCACCAGTGTTGCCGTCGCCGCGTGTGGCTCCTTTGGTAAAAAGACCATTTTCATAAATAAGATTTACCGCCAGGCCGTCAAGTTTTGGCTCGGCAACATAGGAAATATTATCAACCCCAGCCAGTCGTTTGATTCGTATATCAAAATCAATTGTTTCTTCATTGGAAAAAGCATTTGCTAAACTAAACATCGGCGATGGATGAGTAAAAGAAGCGAACTTATTGAGTGGTGCAGCTCCGACTCGTTGCGTAGGAGACGAAGCGATATTATCATCAGGATATTGAAGTTCCAATTCCTGCAACTCACGCATTAGAAGGTCATACTCGCCATCCGATATTTCGGGAGCGTCTTGCTGGTAATAACGGTTATTATGATATTCGATTATTTTTCTTAATTCGGCGATTCTTTTTAAATCGGCTTGTTTTTCCATTATTTAACCAGTTTTAAATAAGGTTTGCCTTGAGGTTTTTCCGGCTGTGCCGTTTTTCCCGGAGTTTTATTTTTTAACAACATTTCATTAAAAATAGCATTTTTAGCTCGTACGGTGTTTATTATCGAAAAGACAATTACAGCTTTTTCCCACTCGGGAGAAGCGGAAAATTGTTCTGTTTTATTTTTGTATTTCTCCCACAGAAAGGAGAGGGAAGCTTCATCAAAATGCAATATGCTTTCAGCGATTTTATTCAGAGAATTTTCTAAACTATTCATAACTAAACTAATAGCTTTAGTTGGCAATAAAGTCAATTTAAAGCTTGTTTTTTTGAGGCTTATCGCTAATACTTATCAAGGTGATTATGGAAAATAAGAAGATGAAAATAGGGGTCATTTCCGACACTCATCTGACTGATTATGATGATGAGATGAGAAGGCGCCTTGTTGAACATTTCAGCGATGTGGATATGATTCTTCATGCCGGAGATATGGTTGATTTGCGCGTTTTGAAAATCTTCGGAGGAAAGGAAATCAAAGCCGTATGCGGCAACATGGATAATTTTTTCGTAAAAGAAAAATTTCCAGAGCATTTGATTTTTGAAATAAAAGGATTTAAATTTCTTCTTATCCATGGATGGGGATCGCCCATGGGTATAGAAGAAAGAATATCAGCCGGATTTAAAGATGTGGATTGCATTGTTTATGGACATACTCATAAACCGGCAAATCACAAAAAAGATAATGTGCTGTTCTTTAATCCCGGATCGGCGGTAGACAGAGATATTGCGTCTTCCAGGACTATCGGCATATTAGAAATTGACAAAGATATAGAAGGTAGGATAATTAACATATAATCAAAGGTAGAAATCCCAGCAGCAGCAAGCTGCGGGATAATTTCCAATCCCGTAATATCGGGATTGGATAATTCGACTTACAAACTTTAATGCGCTTTGCTATTAAAGTTTGAGTCTCATTACGTCCAACAAGTTTCACTGCGCCTATAGTGACCTTTAGGTTATACGCTTCTGAAACTTGGGACTCATTAGGCTGGTTTTGAATATGGAAACAATTTTTGCACCCTGGCGTATGGACTATATTAAAGGAGAAAAACCTGATGGCTGTGTTTTCTGCAAATGCTCCATCAGATGTGAAGAGTTTATCTTGTTTGAAGGTAAAACCGCCTACGTAATGATGAACAGATACCCTTATGTAAACGGTCATTTGATGATAATACCACAAAGGCATATAGGAAAAATCGAAGATCTGACTCAGGAAGAAAGAAAAGAAATATTTAATCTTTTAGAAACAGCGATTAAAGCACTGCGGGAAGCCATGAAGCCCGATGGGTTCAATATAGGCGCCAATATTGGCAAAGCGGCAGGCGCCGGAATTGAAGATCATTTTCATATCCATGTTATTCCCCGCTGGGAAGGCGATACTAACTTTATGAGTGTGGTTACCAATGTGCGAGTAATACCGGAGGATATAGCTAAAACTGCGGCTAATCTTGCCCCCCTTTTTAAAAAGTA
>DCVU01000130.1 GCA_002327415.1 Smithella sp. UBA2180 | reverse complement strand
GATTCCCAGTCGTCTTCCACGAAGCGAATGTCATGATCAAGGGGATCAATGCCGAAACTTTTTAGCGAATCAAGATAGAGTTCCTGAATATTGACCGGTGACGGTTTCATGATGACTTGATACTGGTAATAATGCTGAAGGCGGTTGGGGTTTTCGCCGTAGCGTCCGTCAGTAGGACGACGTGACGGCTGAACATAGGCCACGTTCCACGGCTCCGGTCCCAATGCGCGCAGACATGTTGCGGGATGAAAAGTGCCCGCACCGACTTCCATATCATAGGGCTGTTGAATAACACAGCCTTGAGAATGCCAGTATTTTTCGAGAGCAAAAATTAATTCCTGGAAAGTCACAATTTTCTCCTTATTGTCTGAAACGAAAAAATTGTCAATATTGACAATTTTACATAAAAAAAGACTGGTCGCTAAGTAACATGTCAGGCATTCTGGTGTCAATATAAAAAGGATAAAAACGTTTCGGAGAGATGGTATGTCTAAAAGCATGGTTGTTGTTATCACGGGTGGTTCGAGCGGACCGGGAAAGGCTTTAGCGCAGCGTTTTATTAAAGACGGCGCCAGCGTCGCGCTTATTGCTCTTCAAAATTCGCTGTTGTAGGTCTTTCCGAAACCCTGCGTTGCGAACTCAAACCATTAAATATTAAGGTTCAACTGGTTTGTCCTCCCGAATTCGATTCGCCAATGATAGATGATCTGAACACCTAGCGCACGGTAGAAAATCGCGCCATGGCTCATACCGTATCTGTCTTATCTATCGGCTATGTGGCCGATGAAGTTTTTACCGGTATCATGCGTAATCGTTATCTCATCATTCCCGTACGCATTTCAAGATTACTGGAACGGGGCAGCCGCTGGCTTCCGGCTGTCAGCCGTGCAGTTTCTGATTACAGAATTAAAAAGGTTTACCGGGGATCGTCTAACTGAATGCGGTTTCCTATAATTTAAATAAAATACGTTTAAAATTCGAAATAGAAATTTACCTGCGGTTCAATTATTTTGCCTATGGTTTCCAATGATTTAATTTTTGAATCACCGTAAATCAAAGATGTCATGGCATTTGTAATTTTTGATAATTGTTCGTCGTCGCTATTAGTATACTTTTCGTATCTGTCCGGCAGAAACGCGTTGGTCTGGTAAAAAGTAAATTTAATGTTGTCCGGTAAGAACTTTTTTTCTGGCTTTGGCGTTGGAATGTTATTTTGATCAGCAGATAAGGGTAACATGTCTCTGGAATCTTCAGAAATTGGCGTGCTTATATCAGTGATATATATTTTTTTTAATAAAGCTTTCTTGTCCAGGGTATCTAATACTAAATTAATATCTGCGACAAAGGGCTGCCAACTGAAAATAAATCCGGCGGCGCTGGCTGATACCACTGACGCTAGAAAGGAAACAATTATGATGACTTTTAATCCGATTAATTTCTTTATACACTTCATCAAATATTTCCTGCTTTTTGAGGTAACTTTATCTTTTGTCCATATAACAACGGCTCGGTGCTTTTCATATTGTTTATTCTGAGTAGTTCCTGCACGGTTATTGAATTATCTTTCGCCAAAAGAAAAAGAGTATCTCCTTTTTTAACTTTATAAATTCTGAAAACTTTTTTTCGAACTTCAGGCTTACCTTTTTTGTCCGGTGCCGCAACATTTATCTTTTCGCTATCTTCGTTTTTACTCGCAGGCACCATGATTTTACGGCCGGCAAAAAGAGGATCTTCCAGTTTCATGTCATTAAGCTTTAAAAGCACCGTGACTTTTGTATTAAAACGGCCGGCCACTGAAAAAAGCGTATCACCGTGTTCTACTTTATAATAGACTGTTGCAGCTTTTTCATCACTTTCAGGAGCGATGGCTGTGCCTGTCAAATACTCTCCTACTGAGGATGCTATGGATGTCGCCAGCGTTTTTTGAAAATCGCTTTTTTTCAGCAAACTTTCCTCTTGGGGATTGGATATGTACGCTGTCTCGATTAATACCGCCGGAATATCCGGCAATTTCAACACGCGGAAAGGAGCTTCCTGAACGCTTTTATGTTTTAAACAACTAACCGGATCAAGGTGCTTCATTAAAATGCCGGCATAAATTTTCGACAAATTAATTGTGTTTGTTTGAAACATATTCATTATGATCTGAGAGGACTCATTATTGCCTTCGCTTTCGGGTACGCCGCCCAGGATATCAGATAAGTTTTCATTTTTGGCCAGCAGTTTTGCGGCTTCATTACTGGCGGCACCGGTGGATAGGCAATATACCGAACTGCCCTTAGCGCTGCGGTTTCTGGCCGCATCCGCGTGAACGCTGATAAACAGGCTGGCGCTCAGGTCTTTGGCCGTTTGCAAACGCTTTTTAAAAGAAACATAATAGTCGCCATCACGCGTTAGGACTGCGCGGTAGCCGGGGATTTTATTAATCGCTTTTTTGATTTCACGGCCAATGGAAAGCACAATATTTTTTTCATAAGTTCTATTTTTTCCTATCGCTCCCGGGTCTTCACCGCCATGCCCGGGATCAATAACAATAGTTTTTTTCTGTTTTGTTTTAGGGAACTGGTCTGTTATTACCTCTTCTTTGGAAACCTGTTCCAAAATAATATCCACAACGACCCGATCAGGTTTATCCTGAAATTTCTTTAATTTAAAGACTTCAACTTTTTGGTGCTTATCCAGAAAGAATTCGATCTCGACCATATCTTTATCAGCGCGATGAAAAACAATCTTTTTGATCCCGGGTTGATTAATGATGATTTTGGCTGGTATCGATTTATGGAATGAAGATTCCTTAAAATTCAGAATGAGAAGATTTTCATTCTCCTTAACTTCATAAGCGGGCACGTCATCCACATCCAGAACAATTCGTGTATGATCCGGTGCCGCCCAATGACGAACATTCAATATTTCTATGGAAGCATAGCAATTGGTGGCAATTAAA
>DCVU01000058.1:1930-7789 GCA_002327415.1 Smithella sp. UBA2180 | reverse complement strand
TTGGTATAGGATTCTATAAAAGCGTCAGCGTAGTGAGAGTAACCGTTAAAATCAATATCCATCGTTAAGAAAGCCACATCTTCCACGACATCGCCGCACCGGAAACGCTCGTTGAATTCAATACAGTCAAAAATGATTATTTCATCGGCGACACAGATATGTTCCAGGTGCAAATCGCCGTGGCAATCCCTGATCTTATGATCGGCAATTCTTTTCTCGAAGAGAGATTCGTTTTCGTTAAGAAATTTTTCAGCGTAGTCTTTGATAAAATTATACTGGTAACCGGGAATTGTGACATTGATCTGATTTATTGTTTCGGCGAAATTTTCCTCGCTGTTGTGACGGATATTTTCAATGTTTCCCATTTCGTCAATGTGGCCGCCGGTTTGAGCCCGCCGATGAAAAGCAGCGATTTTTTCGGCCAGATTGTCCATTGTTTTCTCATCGGCAAGCCCTTGGGAAAGTAATGTTTTGAGCATTCTGTCGACGGGGAGTTTTTTCATTAGCACGGCATAATCAACAACTTCAACTCCTTTGTCGAGTGTGATATTTCCCCGGGCATCCAGAGATATGGCCACGACATCCATATATGTGTTGGGGGCAAGACGTCTGTTTAATCTTATCTCCTCTTCGCAATAGAATTTTCTTTTTTTTACGCTGGTGAAATCGAGAAAATCAAATTTAACCGGTTTCTTAACTTTATAAACAAGATCTCCGGCAAGGAAGATATAAGAAATGTGCGTCTCAATGAATTCAACCTCCACCGGCTTATGAGGATAAAAATCAGGTCTTTTCATGGCTTCAATTAATCGGGGATGAATCATAAATATTCCTTGCAAATATTGTGTCCGGCAAAGGGTGCACTTGTAAATTATCTAAACAATCATGCGCCGATAATCAAGGTAAAAAAATCAAAGGTGTCTTTTCAATATTTGACATGAAAGTTTAAAAGGTGTAAAAAGTTCAACGTTAACGGCGATAATTTCATCGGTGTTTTCAAATGTATTTATTTACAAATTAAGATGGATGGTAGGGGCACGATGCGTCGTGCCCATGCGGGATAAACAGATGACCTTTAATTCCGAAATTCATCATAGACATTCGGTCAGATTAAAAGGCTACGATTATTCACAGACAGGAGCGTATTTTATTACAATATGCACGCATAATCGAGAATGTTTGTTTGGTTTTATTAATAACGATGAATGAATATGCGGTCATTGTTGAATGCGAATGGATGAAAGCATCCTCAATGCGTTTAAATATTGAATTAGATGAATTTACAATTATGCCGAACCATGTTCATGGAATTATTATAATCAATGAATGTAGGGGCACGATGCATCGTGCCCCTACATTGGAACAATTCGGCAAACCGACATCAAATACCATTCCGACAATTATTCGGGGATTCAAATCTGCCGTGACCAAACAGATCAATGCAATTAGGCAAAAGCCCGGCATGCCAGTCTGGCAGCGGAGTTATTATGAACACGTTATTCGCAGTGATAATGAATTAAATCGTGTCTTAGAGAATACATCATTTAATCCAATTAATTGGCCCATCGATGAAAATAATTGTGCAGGGGCACGATGAATACAACATGGAGAAACATCGATGTTTAAAGAATTGCGGAAGATAGCCAAAACAAAACCTGCCGGAATAATTATTTACGGGATAATCCGTCTTTATTGCGCGACGCTGCGAATAAAAATAGAAAATGAAGAAGAATGGTTCAATTATCTGGAGCAGGGCGGAAAGGTTCTTCTCTGCGGGTGGCATCAGCAGTTTTTTGCCGGGATTCGTTTCGCTACAAGATATAGAAAATATCGGCCCGCTTTAATGTCTTCCAAAAGTCTGGACGGGCAGATTGCCGCCGGTATTGCCCGGTGGGCGGGGTTTTATACGGTATGGGGTTCTTCTTCCCGCAGCGCCGCCGCAGCTCTTAAAGGAATGATCCGCAGGTTAAGGGATTATCGTCTGGCGGTGCATCTCCTTGACGGGCCGCGTGGTCCGGCAGGAGAAGTCAAGTCCGGAGCAATTGCTATCGCCCACGGCGCGAAAGCCATAATTATTCCTTCTGTTGTAATTGCCGATCGCGCCTGGTACATGGGCAGCTGGGACAGATTTATGATTCCTAAACCTTTTGCCCGCGTTACTGTAAAATATCTTCCGAAAATCGAATTGCCGCGAAAAATGGATAAAGCCGAATTTGAAAATATCAGAAAAAGGCTGGAGGATACTATGCGGCCCTATCTGCACCTTTAGTTACCATTTCTAAACCAGAGATAACGCTTTGATTTAGGAATGGTGTTATTTGTGTTCCAGCCATTTAGTCAATAGCTTCGTTTCCTTTTCTTTCCATTGAGGTGAATAACGGATTTTTAGAAAAGATTCGTAAAGATTATCTATTGTTTTTACCGCATTTTCAATAAGATAAATCCGCTCTAGAAGGCTTCCCGAAGGATCTTCCGGGGTTTCCTGCCAATCCTGTATTGGCAGTTTCAGAGATTGAAAATGGAAAGAGTCCGCTTTGAGCGCGAACTCCCACTCGTTCTGGTTATGGATGAGTCTGATTCCGGCCTCCTTGACCTTTTTCCCCTGGCGGATTGCTTCCTTGCCTTCTTTGAGTTCGGCGTGAATTCCATGGCAGACAACGCCTTGGGAATATTCGCCCTCCCCGGCTTCCAGAGCAATTCTTTTTAAAAAATGAAGTTCAACTTCGTCGCCACTGGGTTGCGTTATCCTGCCGTTGCGTTCCTCTGATTTAAACCAGAGCCAGGTTAAAAATTCGCGGCCAATCAAAGTAACAGCCTCTGTAGATTCAGATTTTTTTGTTATCAGATTATTTTCCTGCGGCAAAAAACGCCGGAGATTCAACGAAAAAGTTTTTTTGAACAAATCAACAAAGTCGTCAGCCACTTTGTCGGATAGCGAGGAAAAATAAATTGTGTTTTTTCCCACATCCCAGCAAACATCGTAAAAAGAAGGTATGGCGTCAAGTTTGGTTAGAAGTTCCAGCTTTACCTTGTCTTTAATTGCCGAGGACATTTGCTTGTGTATCCTGTTTTTGCCGCTTTCAGCCAGGAAACGTCTTTCCTCTTCCATCAGTTTAATTTTCATTAGTTTGGGCGGGATAAGCTTGCAGTCGATGCGCAGAGAAAAAATAAGGTAATCGCCCAGCGCGTAATTAGCATTTTCAAAATCAGTATCCAGTATGTCAGTAAGAGAAACCCAGCCCAGTCGTTTTTCTTCCGTTGATTTGGGCACATTCCTGAAGGAATTGGCTTTAATCCGGCTATTGACGAAATTTAAAAAAGCTTTCGGTAACTGGCCATCCACTTGAAAACGCGCGAAAGTAAAGTTGCCTTTAAGTAAACCCATAATTAATACCTCATTTCGGTTGCACCCTATATTATACCGGCTCAAATGTGTCAAGAATTTATGTGGGTTAATTACTCTGAAAAATCAATTATTCTACAAATATATCCGTGAAATATTACCAATAGACAGAGGTTTTTATTTATGTTAGTGAGCTTCATATTCCAAGGTTTAAATCAATGAAAATGATGAAAATTAAAAAAATCGGCATTGTTGCCAATATTGAAAAAGAAAAGATTGCCGACCACGTCAAATCATTAAAAGAGTGGCTCGAAGGAAAGGGCGTAGAAGTGTTTCTGGAAATGGAAATTTCCAAGAAGGTTGCTAATAGCGTTGGTTTTAAGTGGAAGGAGCTGGCGAAAAAATCAGAAATGATTGTTGCTTTGGGCGGCGACGGTACAATGCTGCGCACGGCGCATTATCTGGCCGGTCACAGAGTTCCGGTTCTGGGAATCAATTTGGGCAGTTTTGGTTATCTTACAGAAGTCAACTTAAACGAAATTCACTCGACGCTGGAATTGATTATCAGCGGAAAATTCGTGACGGAAAAAAGAATGATGCTTGATGTGAGTATCAAGCATAGCAAAACCGTTACCAATGCCGGCAGTGTTTTAAACGATGTCGTTATTAATCGAGGCGATCTGTCCCGCATGAACGAACTGGAAATGGAGGTCAACGGCAGGTATCTGACAACTTATAAGGGAGACGGTCTTATTGTTTCCACGCCGACAGGTTCAACAGCTTATTCTCTTTCCGCGGGCGGCCCCATTGTCTTTCCGGGAAATGATTTGATTATTGTCAATCCCATCTGTCCTCATACCCTGACTAACCGTCCAATCATTTTTTCCGAAGATTCGAATCTGAAAATAACTCTCTGGTCCAAGGATAAAGGCGCCATGCTGACTTTGGATGGACAGGAAGCGTACAAAATTAAGTCCGGCGACGTCGTAACTATAAAAAAATCAAGACATGCGACAACGCTGGTTCTTTCTCCCTACCGCAGCTATGGTGAAATCCTGCGTTCCAAGCTCGGTTGGGGCGACTTACCCCCGGGAGCTAAAAAACGAAAAAATGCTAAATGAATTGAGCATTAAAAATTTTGCCATCATTGATGAAATTCATGTTTCTTTTGGCAACGGATTGAATATTATTTCCGGCGAAACCGGCGCCGGTAAATCAATAATTATCGGCGCGGTCAGCCTTCTTCTGGGCGATAGAGCGACGACGGAAATAATCAGAACTCAGGCTGACACGGCTACTGTTGAAGCAATCTTTGATATCTCTGCTAATAAGTCATTGCGGGATAAAATTACAGCCATGGGTTTTCCTGATGAAGAAGAGTTGATCATTCGCCGGATTATTTCGCACACAGGCAAGAATAAAGCGTTCATCAACGGACAAATGGCGACCCTTGCCAATCTGGCTTCCATAAGCGAACTGCTGATTAATATTTGCGGCCAGCATGAACATCAGGTAATTCTCAACGCCGAAAATCATATTAATATTCTGGATGAATTCTGCGGCTGTCTTCCGGCCAGGGCTGTGTACGCCGAAATTTATAATCAATATCAGCAAATAAAAACCCGGATAGGGAAATTGAGAGATTTGCAAAACAGCAGGGAAGAAAAAATTGATTTGTTTAAAATTCAGTTAAAAGAAATTCAGGATATTAATCCTCAACCTGCGGAAGACACGTCGCTAGCCGATGAAAAAAAAGTTCTCATTAATTTTCAGAAGTTGTCCGGTTGGGCCGATCATGCATTTGATTTACTATATGGAGAAAAGGATTCCACTATCGTTAAATTGAAGGAAGTTCAGAGTCAGATAAAAGAAATTAAAAAAATAGACGCAAATTTCAAGCTTGCTGATACGGATATTGAGGATAGTCTTATCTCTTTACAGGAAGCAGCTCTGGTGCTGCGTGATTACGGTAAAAATCTATTCTTTGATTCCGAACGGCTTGCGTTCATAAATGAACGCCTGGAACTTTTAAGCAGGCTTAAACGCAAACACGGCGGTTCTCTGGAAACTGTTCTGCGCCGGAAGCAGGAAATAGAAGAAGATTTGAACAAAGTTTCTTCGGTGGAGGAAGAGCTGGAAAAACTAAGCAGGGAAGAAGAAAAAATCAAAGATGACCTGCGTCAAAACGCGCTCAAACTTTCCCAAATCAGAAAAGAGGCGGCAAAGAAATTGCAGGAGGCGGTGGATAAAGAAATACACGCACTGAATATGCCTCATTCTTCCTTCCATGTTAATTTTAATAAATGTGCCGCTGATAAAAATGTTGAATCATTTGAACAAACGGGAGGAGACGAGATTGAATTTTATCTGGCGGCGAATAAAGGCGAAGAATCAAAACCTTTAAACAGTATTGCGTCGGGTGGTGAGTTGTCACGGATAATTCTGGCGTTGAAAAATGTCTTGTCACGTACCGGTTCCGTGGCATCAATTGTTTTTGACGAGGTGGATAATGGCAT
>DCVU01000058.1:0-1895 GCA_002327415.1 Smithella sp. UBA2180 | reverse complement strand
AAGAAGGTCACGAATGGCAGGACGATTACGTTTATAGAAAAACTTAATGATGAACAGAAGATTGAAGAAATCAGCCGCATGCTTGGCGGTGTGAATGTAACTGAAACAACACGGAAGCATGCCCGGGAAATGCTAAATGGTTCTAAAGCATCTAAATTTTAATTTAGGAGAGAAAAAATGCTGAGAAAAGCACGCATTGATGATGTGAAAACTATTCACCGCCTGATAAATCTGTCTTCTGGAAAAGGCGAAATGCTGCCTCGTTCTCTAATGGATATTTATAATTCTTTAAGGGATTTCTTTGTTTATTATGATGAAGATAAATCAGAAGTAACCGGTATTTGCGCTATGAATATCATTTGGGAAAATCTAGCCGAAATTCGTTCACTCTGCGTAGATGAAAATTATCGTGGAAAAGGTATTGGCCGGGAACTTGTGGAAGCGTGTATTTCCGAAGCAATTACTTTGGGACTCTTCAAGGTGTTCACCCTTACTTACAAACGGGATTTTTTTATTAAATTAGGGTTTAAGGAGATTGACAGAAATTTGCTGCCGGAAAAGATTTGGGCGGATTGTTTCCGTTGCGCTAAATACCCCGACTATTGCGATGAAACGGCGATGATCGTGGAACTATGAAATACTCGCCCAAAATTTTTCTATTACTAATGCTTGTCGTTCTTTTAGGCGGCTGTCTGCGTGGTGTTCCAAAATATCCGGTAAAACCTTCCGAGGCTTTTATTCCAGTTGCCGCCAAGGACATTGATTTTGCCGATGATCTTGATGCCGAATCGCTTGCGCTTGCCATTGATCGCAGTATAAGTTTTTATGAAGGAGCGGAACGGAATAAAGTTTATCCCATAGTGGACAGAATGGTTGGCGCGCAGCAACTCAAAGAAACACTGACGGCTTTCCGCGGTATCCTGCGAAAAGCTGAAAATAAAGCCGATTTAAGAAAAAAAGTTTCCGCAGCATTTAATGTTTATCGTGTTACCGGTTCTGATGCCTCCGGCAGTGTGCTTTTTACCGGTTATTATGAACCTTTGCTTGAAGGTTCCCTTAAACGCACCGAAAAATATAAATATCCCCTTTATCGAGTACCCCCTGATCTAATTAAAAAAGAAAACCAGATTGGCCGAATGAGGGATGGTAAATTTGTTCCTTATTACAGCCGCCGTGAAATTGATATTGATGGAGCCTTGCAGAGAAAAAATCTGGAACTTATTTGGGTATCAGATCCTGTGGAATTATTTTCTCTGCACATACAGGGTTCCGGCAAGATTAAACTGGAAAACGGAACTATTTTGACCGTTGGCTTTGCGCAAACCAATGGCAGACCCTTCCGCAGTGTAACCAAATTTATGCTGGAGGGCGGAAAAATAAAAAGCAGTGAAGCTTCTTATCGTCATCTTTTTTTAAAGGGAAAGAGTGAGCGGGAAATTTATGAAGTCTTAAACTACAACGAAAGGTACACATTCTTTCATTTTTTAGATAAAGAACCTGTGGGATCTTTGGGCGAACCGGTAACGCCGAACAGAACAATCGCGACCGATCCTGACTTCTTTCCGGAAGGAGCGCTGGCATTTATCCGCTTGCGTAAGCCGGTTTTTGATACTGAAGGTAATATTAAAGAAAGAGTCAATTTCTCCCGCTTCGTCCTCAATCAGGATAAAGGTTCGGCCATTGAAGGTCCGGGGAGAGTGGATATTTTTTGCGGTTTTGGTACAAAAGCGGAATACACTGCAGGGACTCTCAAAGAAAAGGGCGAATTATATTTATTGCTGAAAAAATAATGGAAATAGCTTTGCTTTAGAATTGGAATTAAAAATCAGTTTGTGAAACCCTTGCTAAATAAGTATTTGCAGGATATAAAAAATATGGCTCTTTCGGTTTTGTTG
>DCVU01000140.1:4133-4785 GCA_002327415.1 Smithella sp. UBA2180 | reverse complement strand
TATTAAATTCAATCTTGTTTTACCATTCGATATCTGGTAATTCTCCATGCAG
Organism: Smithella sp. UBA2180; assembly: GCA_002327415.1. Lineage (GTDB taxonomy): Bacteria > Desulfobacterota > Syntrophia > Syntrophales > Smithellaceae > Smithella. The sequence goes on along the minus strand of DCVU01000140.1, from coordinate 4,733 downwards.
GATTATACAAATGGAAGAAATTCTTACAGTTTCACAACTAAATAATAATATTAAATTTCTTTTAGAAGAAACATTCGTGTCTCTTTTGGTGGAAGGTGAGGTTTCCAATCTGCGGCGTCCGCAATCCGGACATGTTTATTTTACCATAAAGGATGATAAAAGTCAGATTAATGCGGTTTTTTTCCGCCAATTCGGCGCCTACAAGAGGAAGCATAATTTTGAGTTGGAAGAAGGTTTAAAAGTTTTGTGCCGGGCGCGGCTGAATGTTTATTTGCCGCGCGGAGAATATCAGCTTGTAATTGAGTCAGTGGAACCTCTGGGTGTCGGCGCTTTGCAGAAGGCGTTTGAACAACTGAAAGCCAGGCTTTCAGCGGAGGGTTTGTTTGATGAATGCTATAAAAAAAATATTCCCTTCTTGCCCCGTAAAATCGGTGTAGTGACTTCGCCCACCGGTGCGGTGGTTAAAGATATTTTAAATATAACCCAAAGACGTTTTCCAGTAGCGGATATATTAGTTGCTCCGGTACGGGTGCAAGGCGATGAAGCGGCCCCCGAAATAATTCAGGCTCTGCGCAATTTGCATGCTCATGGCGGTATTGA
>DCVU01000140.1:0-4119 GCA_002327415.1 Smithella sp. UBA2180 | reverse complement strand
GGCCATGAAACCGATTTTACAATTTGTGATTTTGTGGCGGATTTACGCGCACCCACGCCCTCGGCCGCAGCGGAATTGATTGTGCCGGAATGGATGGATTTAATAGCGAAAATTGATGTCTTTAAACAAAGGCTGATAGGCGTTTATTGCCGCTATGTGAAAGATAAAAAAGATAGGATTACCGAATTGCAGGAAAGGCTCAAAGACCCGCGCCGGTTTCTGATTAATTTACAGATTCAACTGGATTACCTTAGAGAGAGGCTTCGGACGGTTCTATACCAAAAAAAACAAAATCTATATAATGATCTTCAGCAACTTGATCTGCGGATCCGGCATCAAAGCCCCGCAAGGCAAATCAATGAGAAGAAGATCTTATTAAAAAATGTTCAGGAAAATATAGTTAAAATTTTTTCATATCGTCTGGCGGCGCTTCATGAGCGGCTCCGGAAGAACTCGGCTGTTTTGGAATCTTTGAGTCCCCTGGGTGTTTTACAAAGAGGTTACAGTATTACACGCAGCACGGCCAGCGGGATGATTGTCAGGCAGACGGATGCTCTAAGTATAGGCGAGGATGTTAATGTCCAATTGGCAAAGGGTAATTTTAGCGCTAAAATAGAAAAAATATCCGAGGAGTAATTATGGCAAAAGAAAAATTTGAAGATGCTCTGGAAAAACTCGAAGATATAGTGAAGAAAATGGAAGCCGGTGATATACCATTAGATGAAGCCTTGAAATCTTTTGAAGAAGGGATAAGGCTTATTCGCTTTTGTTCGGCTAAATTAGAGGAGACTGAGCGGCGTGTCGAAGTGCTCATGGGTAAAGAAGATTCCTTAAAGGTAAAGCATTTTCAGGGGGAAGACAGTGATTGAAAATGAGGTATTCTTAAAAGCATACCTGCAGGATCGGCAAAAGATTGTGGAAGAAGCGCTGGAGCATTATCTTCCCGGCGAAGACAATATTCCGGCAGATATATATAAAGCCGTTCGCTACAGTGTGTTTAACGGAGGAAAACGGATTCGGCCGATTCTTTGCCTAGCGGCGGCGGAGGCTGTTGGCGGAGATCTGGGGCCGGCCATACCGGTTGCCTGTTCTTTGGAATTAATTCACGCTTACTCTCTTATTCATGACGATTTGCCCGCAATGGATAACGATGATTTCCGGCGCGGCAAGCCCACATGTCACAAAGTTTTCGGAGAAGACATTGCTATTCTTGCCGGTGATGCTCTGCTTACGGAAGCATTTGTTCTTTTATCAGGCATGGAAAAAGTGAGGCTGTCTGCTGAAAGACGTTTAGCGGTCATTCAGGAAATTGCCCAGGCTGCCGGAATTTGCGGCATGGTTGGTGGACAGGCTCTGGATGTATTGTCAGGAAAATTTACGCCTGACGAAAACACACTTCGTGAAATTCACCGGCGCAAAACGGGAGCTTTGATTGTTGCAGCGATAAAATCAGGCGCTATTATTTCCAATGCCGGCAAAGATAAGATTCAGGCACTGGCTGAATACGGAATAAATGTCGGTTTAGCTTTTCAGATAGCGGATGATATTTTGAATGTGGAAGGAGATCGTGAATTAATGGGCAAAGAAACCGGCAGCGATGCCGCCCGTGGTAAACTTACCTATCCATCTTTAATGGGATTGGATGCGGCGAAAGAAAAGTTGGCAAAATATATAGACGCGGCGGAAGTTAGTCTCTCCGATTTTGATGAAAGAGCGCGTCCGCTGATTTTAATTGCACGCTATATAATGGAAAGAAAATCTTAATTGAATTTGGAATCAGAAAGGTACTAATTTTGGTAAAACAACAAAAAACAGTAAAATACGGTGTTTTGCAAAAAATAGAATTTCCTGCGGACATCCGCAAACTCAATACCGCTGAGCTTAATACTCTGGCGCGGGAAATCAGAAGCTTGATGATTAATACAGTTGCAACCTCCGGCGGTCATTTAGCTTCATCTTTGGGAACAGTGGAACTGACTCTGGCTCTTCATTATGTTTTCAATACGCCTCAGGACAAAATCGTTTGGGATGTCGGCCATCAATCGTATACTCATAAAATTATCACCGGACGCAAAAACAAGTTTGCCACTTTACGCAAGCAAAACGGTATCAGCGGATTTCCCAGAAGAGAAGAAAGTATTTACGATGTTTTTAATGTCGGGCACAGCGGAACCTCTATTTCTGCCGCATCCGGATTTACCGAAGCCGGAAGTTTAAAGGGTTATAGCAATAAAATAATAGCTGTTATCGGTGATGGCTCCATGACCACAGGGATGGCTTTTGAGGGCTTGAACTGGGCCGGCGATCGTGAAAAAAACATGATTGTGGTTTTAAATGATAATGAAATGTCCATTTCTCCGAACGTTGGCGCGTTATCTTCTTATTTAAACCGTCTGATGACTGGTAATGCTTTGACTAAACTGAGAATAAATATAAAAAAATTGCTAAAAAAAATCCCAGGTGTTGGTAAGTATTTAATCAAATTGATTCAGCAGATAGAAGAATCATGGAAAACTTTATTTGTTCCGGGAGCGTTTTTCGAAGAAATGGGTTTTACTTATGTCGGGCCGCTGGAAGGACACCGGCTTAATCATCTTATTAAAAATTTTGAGAATGTCAGGGGATTCCCCGGACCGGTGCTTGTTCATGTAATCACCAAAAAAGGAAAGGGTTACGAATTTGCCGAAGAAGATCCGCTGGGCTTTCACGGGGTGGCGCCCTTTGATGTGGAAACCGGTCAAACTATTTCTTCACCATCAGATATTCCATCTTATACGAAAGTATTTGGAGGGACTTTGGTCAAAATGGCGCATGCCGATTCCCGTATTGTGGCGATCACTGCCGCGATGTGTGAAGGCACCGGTCTTAATCAATTCTGCCAGGAATTTCCGGAGCGCTTTTATGATGTCGGCATCGCGGAACAGCACGCTGTTACCTTTGCGGCAGGTTTGGCGATAGAAGGGTTGATTCCCGTTGTTGCCATATATTCTACTTTCCTGCAAAGAGCTTACGATCAGATCGTAAGTGATGTTTGTATGCAAAAGCTGCCGGTTGTTTTTGCCATTGACCGCGGCGGTCTTGTCGGCGAAGACGGTGCTACCCATCAGGGACTTCTGGATTATTCTTATTTGCGTTCTATTCCTAACATTATTGTAATGGCGTCTAAAGATGAAAATGAATTGCAGCATATGCTCAAGACGGCTGTCGGCTGCGGAAATCCGGTGTCGTTGCGTTATCCAAGAGGGAAAGGAGTGGGCGCGGTTCTGGATAAGGAACTAAAAACTTTGGAAATAGGCAAGGGCGAAGTACTGAAAGAAGGTTCCGATCTGGCAATTATTGCTATCGGTTCGGTGGTAAATCCTGCTGTGGCCGCAGCGAAGCGTCTCTCCGAAGAAGGAATTAACATCAAAGTCATTAATGCCCGTTTTGTCAAACCCCTTGACGAGGATCTGATTCTGAAAACGGCGGCAGCGATCAATAAAATTATTACGATTGAAGAAAACATTCTCCAGGGCGGATTCGGCAGCGCTATTCTGGAACTATTAGCTGAAAAAAATATAACCGGCATTTGGGTGAAACGATTGGGCATTCCCGATGAATTTGTCGATCATGCAACTCAGACCGAGCAGCATCACAAGTATGGTCTTAATGAAGAAGGTATTATTCGGACGATAAAGGAGATGCTGGCGAAAGAGTCCATTAGCTGAAAATTTTTAGATTACATCGATTTGCTTGTAAGTTGCCACCTTGCAGGCGGCAGTTTTAGTGACCATAATTATTGATTGATAAGAACTTGCTTTTTACTGTCGGCAGTACAAGAAACGTTATCTTGTGTGTCAAGAATATTCTGCCACAAGATGTTGTTGTGTGCGAAAACAATGACAGCGTGGTGGGTGGATCGCGTCATCCGGTATAATATAAAATCTATTCATCTTTCGGTAGTTTCATCTAAAAAACAGATGTTATTTACGGAATTAAGACAAGCCTCTTCGACACGCTTCTTTTATGATGCGTTATGCCTGGATGTTTCATCCAGGCATATTCCGGGTCGGCGTGTTGATGTGGAGGATGCGCATGGCACCTTGACATCCCCGCCTTTGCGGGGACAGACTCCTATTT
>DCVU01000075.1:3292-4673 GCA_002327415.1 Smithella sp. UBA2180 | reverse complement strand
CTAGCCTGCCTGCAGTTGACTTGGATGTTTCTTAAAGAAATCTACCCTTGGCTCAAGGAACTTGAGCTGGTGACAGGCCGGATTATCCATAAACTTATAAATCGGATCGAAAATCCTATCCCAATTCCAAAATTCCTCTCCCATATTAAGATACTCAAGAATCATACTGGTTCCAGCTGGAACCAGCGGATGCATCAAAACGGAGGCGACGCGAAGCATGTGAAAGCCATCGACCACAATTTGCGTGCGGACCTTCTCATCATTAGATTGGTTGGTGGACTGGCTGATCGAGCGCATTTTCTCGTCCCAGCGTTTATTCATGCCGCGTATGAAGTTGTCAACGATAGCTGAAGCTTGGTGAAATTCGTGCCTATACATGGCTTCTTCAAAATTCAGAATTGCGTTATTGGATTCATCATGAATATCTTTGCTAACCTCACCAACGGGTATCCTGCCTTCATGATATTTTTGAGCCGTATAGAAGCAGGATCGGATGGCCCGGTTAAATACGTTGCACAAGAGATTGCCTTCCTTGAGTACAGGATCTGCGTCCTTTTCATGAGCTGCAGGGTTCAGGGGTTTGGGTTGAAAGCCGACACTTCTGATCCCAAGGCCAAGCGCAAAGAAGTGAGCTCGCAGTTGTTCGGCTGTGTAGTAGTTAAGTAGTTCGCGCGCCATAGGCGGTTTCAGCTTTCCACTGCTGCTTGCCTTTTTATCAAAAAACAAAATATGATTATTGGCAATAAGCTTGGGTAACTGGAGTTGTCCTTCTTCCGGATCAAAGCTGAACTCTTTGCCCTGGTCTCCCATGAACATCGAAATCTCAGCGAGGCTGTAGAAGTAAATATTGTCTTCACCGATGAACTGGTAAACTTGTGCATCCTTTGAGCACCACCATTTTTTCCAATCATCCTTTTGTTTTCCTTGGCTTTCAAGATAAGTAGCAGTAAAGGAAATTGGAGCCCACAGAGACTCCGGCCACACCCAAAAAGTTAGACCGGTCAAACCTTCAATATCTGGGCAGGGGATGCTCCATTCAATATTGCCGGTCAAGCGGAACGGCACCAGGGTTTTTCCATTGCGGTACCTGATAGAATGCTTTGTGAGCAGGGAGCTAGCAATCTCTCTTTTTTCAAGACTGTCAAAAATTAGTGGGATGGTTTTATTTTTTCCCTCTTTGCGCTTATGTTCGGGGAGCTGATCCTTGACTGCGTCCAGGGCCTCGAGTTGATCAAGCTTCACATAGATCGTGGGCGGTTCAAGGAATTCCTGAATTGCGCTTACCATGAAACCTCGGCAGCCCGGAACATCATGAAGTGTTTTAAGCCATTTTTCAAGCTGCGGCCTGAATTTCACCAGATCAATGTACCAGTTAGAAACA
>DCVU01000075.1:0-3280 GCA_002327415.1 Smithella sp. UBA2180 | reverse complement strand
TGGCGACCGTTTAGGAATACCTTAAACTTAGGATCATAGAATTGCTGGTTTGTCAGTTTTACAAGATGCCCATTTTTGTGCAGGGTTTTGAAAAATTCCTTAGAGAGTTCGCTATGGATCTCTCCGGAGCGGCCTAGGCCTGAGGCAGCAAAAATGTTGAGTCCGATATTATAAGAATCGAGCGCCTCTTTTTGCAGGCCATAATTGAAAGTTACAAACTCCCGAATATCTCCCTCGAAATCTCCGCTTTCGGTTACTTGTCGGTAGTGTTCAACTATTGGCGAACCGTAACAATCGGTGCCAGAAACAAAGATTACATTTTCTTTGCCTATGCGATCCCTTAAAAAACGTGAAAAAACATCCGCGTGAACAAAAACCCCCCCTATATGCCCAAAATGAAGATCCTTGTTACCATAGGGCATGCCTCCTGTGATAACTGCGCGCTTGGGAAAAACGGGCCTATTCCTCTGAATTGCGGATACTGATATTGTTTGTTCGGACATTTTTTCTTCTCCTGGCATTTTTTGGGTCTTTGCGACACAACTATAGCGTAGCGTTACGGACATTACCCACGTGAAGTTCTCCGGTTGGAGAAGGCGCAAATCTCACCCTGTATTTATCCATTGGATTATTCCTTATTCAATATGGCAACTGCCGATACAACAATACCTTCGCTTCTGCCTACAAATCCCATCCCTTCGTTTGTTTTGGCTTTAATATTTATGTCATCTGCCGGTATTTTTAATACTTTAGCAATATTGGCAATCATCTTTTCAACAAAAGGAGTGACTTTAGGTTTTTCCATGATTATTGTGGCATCAATATTGTTGATCGTAAAACCTTTGTCTTCAATGATTCCCCGAACACGACCAAGAAGCACCTTGCTGGAAATATCTTTATATTGAGGATCAGTATCCGGGAAATGTCTGCCAATATCACCTGAGCCAGCCGCACCTAAAAGGGCATCGCAAATAGCATGAATCAGCGCATCGGCATCGGAATGACCCTGGAGCCCCTGCTTAAAGGGAATTTCCACTCCGCCTAGAATAAGTTTTCTGCCTGTGACAAAACGGTGGCTGTCATAGCCACAGCCAATACGTGTTTGTATTTCATCTCCTGATTTGCTTTTTATAAAAGCTTTCGCCATTACCAGATCCTCGGGTGTTGTAATTTTAATATTGTCATATGAACCGGCAATCATTTTTACTTTTATACCCATGCGCTCGACTAGAGACGCATCATCAGTGCCATAAAATTTTTCATCATAGGCTTTCTTGTATGCTTTTTTTAAAATATCTAATTTAAATGCTTGAGGAGTTTGCGTTAACCACAAATTGTGCCGTGGAATTGTAACGGTCACGATGTCATTTTTTCCGGTTTCTTTTATTGTATCTTTCGCTTTAACTCCGAGTGATGCCGCACCTGTTGCTTTCGCAGCAGCAGCGACCCGCCTGATCACTTTTTCGGTAACAAATGGCCGTACTGCGTCATGGACAAGGATAAGCTCACATTTACCATCGATAGCAGCAAGTCCATTTCTAACCGAATCCTGTCTCTCCTTACCACCGGCAACAATAGATGTCACTTTTGTTAATTCGTATTTATCTATTAACTCTTGCCGGACTGAAACTAAATCATCCGGAGGCAAAACTAAAATAATATCATCGATCGCTTTTAATTTTTGAAATATTTTAAGAGTATGGACGAGTATCGGCACACGATTCAATAGCAGATACTGTTTGGCTACGTAAGCTTTTAATCTTTTTCCCGCTCCACCGGCAGAAATTATGGCTACTGTTCTCATTAATCACTTCCCGTTAGTTTCGATAATTTGATATCATTTTTAATTTAAAAATGGAATAGCGATAAAAAAAGCCCGAAAAAATAATTCCCGGGCTTTTTTTTATTTTTATTGTTGAAACTCCAATTTCGAAAGCGAATAACCTAAACACCTTAAAGGGTACTATAGGGTCACTATAGGCGCGGCGGAATTGGTAAGTTGTAATGAGACTCAAACTTTAAAAGCTAAGCGCATTAAAGTTTGTTAGTCGAATTATCCAATCCCGCGAAGCGGAGGGTTTAATACCCCGCAGCTTGCTGCGGAATCTGTTTCCAAAGCTTGCGTTGGGGTTCATACCAGTGATTTTTTCAAACATTGAAAATATCACGCTTGTTCGCAAACGATGTTTTTCAATTCTTCATCTCTGAAGAAATTGATATTTTACTTCTTTTTATCTGCCGCTTCTTTTAATTCCGAGAAGATCATTCGGCCGGCAGTCGTCTGCAATACGCTGGTTACAATAACATCCACGTTCATATTGAGCATTTTCTGTCCGCTATCCACAATTATCATTGTACCGTCATCCAAATAACCGACACCCTGACCAGACTCCTTGCCTTCCCGCATAATTTTTACAGTCATTTGTTCTCCGGGCAATACAACTGGTTTCATGGCATTGGCCAATTCATTGACGTTGAGAACGCGAACCCCTTGCAATTGTGCTACTTTGTTTAAATTATAATCATTAGTCAGGAGCTTAGCGCCCAATTGCTTGGCCAAAGCTACCAGTTTGCCGTCAACTCCTTTAATTTTGGGGAAATCCTGCTCAACTATTTCAATGTTTATATTTGTACTTTTTTGCATGTGATTCAGGACATCAAGTCCCCGTCTTCCCCTCAATCGTTTCATCGAATCGGAAGAATCGGCCAAAAATTGCAATTCATTTAAAACAAAACGTGGAACAATCAATTCACCTTCAATAAATCCACTATCACAGATATCAGCGATTCTTCCTTCAATAATTACACTTGTATCCAGAACACGATAATCACGATTATTCTTTGGTTCGGCATTTAAAAAATTAAATTCTTCTACTTTTTTTGATCCTAAAAAAAGACCGAGGTAACCAAATATTCCCGTGATCAGCAAATAAATCCAGGGGATTACCTGCTGGTTCTCCCTTATTTTACTTACAAAGTTTAGACCGAAACCAAATATTAAAGCAATCAGGAGACCAACTATCATCCCCGCTACGCCACCGACAATAACCTTTAAAGATAATTTACGAATTTCTTTTTCAATTCTTATAACTGATAATGCTATTAATAATCCAATTATAAAGCCGCCAATTGATTTAAAAATTAAATGAGAATTGAATTCAGATGTATAATATAAAATTGCGTATCCGCTTATAGAACATGCCAGAATTAAGATAATCCTAACGATCAACCGCCTCACCTCCTTTCTATTGATATTGTATACTTGTATTTAAATTAATTA
>DCVU01000055.1:7038-8116 GCA_002327415.1 Smithella sp. UBA2180 | reverse complement strand
CCACGGCTTCTTCAAAGGCAAGAGGTCCGAAGGGTTCAATAAATAAACCGGTCGGGCCGATGTCGCCGGCAACCAGAGTTTTTTTATCGCAGGATTGTTTGGCCAGACGAGCCAGTTCATAATTTATTTTATAAGAATTTTCCTTTACTCCGTATTGTTTCAGTTTGAAGTGATTAGCTCCGAAAGTGCAGGTATAAACTATTTGTGCGCCTGCTTTTTGATAAGATGCGTACAAATCGCCTAGAATTTGAGGATTGTTCAGACACCAGTATTCCGGACAAACACCGCTGGGCATTCCTTTCTTTTGCAGTTCCGTGCCCATGGCGCCATCAAGAACAACGATTTTTTTTGTCAAAAGACTTCTGATTTTGACAGCTTCAGCCACAAGATTTTCCCTTAAATCAATAATTGTTATTTTACGGTGCTCTTATATCATCTTTGAAGCAAGAAGTGTGATTTTTTTTGGAATAAACAGTCAGAAAACAGATTTATTTTTATCACCTGTAACACCCACTATTTCGCAATTTTTTAGTTCATTGAAGTTGGTATTTTTTCTCCCGAAATAATCTCAGGCAGGCATCGGCTACCGTATCGTCATAAAGAATTCCTTTATTTTTCTCAATCTCTTCAACGGCTGCTTCAATCCCCAACGACGCACGATAGGGGCGATGCGATGCCATGGCTTCCACAACATCTGCAACAGCCAAAATACGCGCTTCTATGATAATTTCATCCCCTTTCAAATTTTTTGGATAACCAGTGCCATTCATTCGTTCGTGATGCTGGTGGATTATTTCCGCCAACGGCCAGGGAGATTCCACATCCTTCAACATTTCGTATCCACTATGGGAGTGTTCTTTAACCAGAGAAAACTCTATTTCTGTCAATTTGGTAGNNTTCCATCGATTTGCTCCTGAGATAATCCCATCTCTGTGGCAATGGCTCTCGCAAGATCAGCAGCCCTGATCTGATGACCGGCCGTATAGGGATCTATCATCTCTACCGCGGATACCATGACTTGCATAGTGACACCGAATGCTTTTCTGAGGTTGTCTAGGGTCTGCAAAAGTTTTTTCTC
>DCVU01000055.1:0-6931 GCA_002327415.1 Smithella sp. UBA2180 | reverse complement strand
GGTCGTCCGGATGAATTAATATAAACCCACTTTTACCGATTAGTTCTTCCGGTGTATATCCGGAAAAACGCTCGATAGAGCGACTGCAATATTTTATGTTTCCATTTTTATCCGTAATGAAAATAATATCTGAGGAATTTTCCGTGATTTCCTTAAAGTATTTTTCGCTCTCCAGTAGTTTTTTCTCCACCGCTTTTCGCTCGGTAATATCCCTGGCGATCGACTGGATTGCTATAGCTTTTCCGTTCGAGATAACTGCGGATCCTTTACTCTCAATGTATATAGGAGTGCCATCTTTGTGCCGCAACCTGATTTCGAGCAAATCCCTTTGAACTCCGTATTTCTTAATTTCCTGTATTATTTTTAATGCAAACGGAAGTTGATCTTTGTTCATAAGTGAGGCAACATTAAGTGAAGGGAGTTCTTCTCTAGTATAACCAAATCGATTCAAAGCGTTGGTGTTAGCATCTATAAAGTTACCATCAAAATCAATAATGTAAATAATATCCATCGAACGGTCGAAAAGCGCCCTGTACCTCTCTTCGCTCTCCTTTAACGTTTTCTCCGCCTTTCTGTGTTCGGTGATATCGCGTATAGTTCCTCTGAATGCCAGAGGATTACCTGATGAATCTTTTTGTAAAGATACAAAGCCTTCCAGCTGCCTTCTAGTTCCATCTTTTCTGATAATTTCGTATTCAAGTAAACGGCTGGTTGTTCCTGTTTTATAGGTTTCATTATAAGTTTTAAATAGTTTTTTTGCGTTTTCTTTATCTGTGTATTTTTTATAGTTCATGTCCATCAATTCCTTTGGGGAATAACCAAGGCATCGGCACATTGAGTCGTTGAAAAAGGTAAAGTTTCCGGCAAGATCAATTTCAAAATAGCCTTCGTGAATGTTTTCAATAATGGTCCGATATTTCTCCTCGCTCTTGTGCAGTTCTTCGAGCACAGCCTTCCTTTGGGATTCCGCCTGTTTTTGCTTGTTTCTAACTTCTGACTCTTCTAATTCTCTGGCTATGACCGGGCAAAGACGGAATAAGTTCCCCTTTATGATATAATCCTGTGCGCCCAGCCGCATGCACTCTACGGCCGTTTCTTCGCCAACAGTTCCTGATATAATGATAAGAGGAACATCTATATTTGTTTCCTTTAAAAGGGCAATGGCTGAGGAAGCATCGAATTTCGGCATTTTATAATCGCAAAGAATGACGTCCCATTGTTTCTCTTGTAGAGATTTTTTCATTGCGGCGGCAGTTTCCACCCTTTCATAATAAGGATTGTATCCGCCTTTTTTGAGTTCACGAATTATAAGCAATACATCACTTTCCGAATCATCAACCATTAATGATCGGAGTGATTGTGGATTAGTGATTTCAGACGGATAATTTTTTTTCATACGTTTAGCCTTTGGAAGAGCTTGCAGCAGTGTCTGAAATGTCAAATTTCTCCCATTTATTTTTTATTTATTGTATTGCTAAGTGTACTATTTTAATAGGGTATTTCTTATTTATGTTTACTATAATGGTTTCGATCTTTTGTGTCAATACTAATCATTGTTCAGAGTAAAACGGCAAAACTTTTTAAAATGTTATCCGCAAATACCGCCGATAGCGGTAACTGATTTTTCCGGAATGAGGATGAAACGGGGAGTAATCGTTATACTGATTTTCCCCATTTGCAGTATATCATAAATTGCTCTCTGATTTTCCAGATCAAAATCGGCGTAGCCGGCGGAAAAGCGCCGCGGCAAAAGAGTTTTTCCTTCGCGGCGGATCTGGTGATTTAAATAATCCATAATCCAATCCAAACCCGCGTCTGCCATTTCACTGGCGGTGGCGTCATAAACGACAGCGGCGCCTAAATCATCCTGACGAGTTTTTTCTTTAATTGCTTCCATGATGGCGTTGCCTGTAGTTGCGGCCATGAGAACGGCTTCCCGGCAATCGCGCAGGAAAGTGGACAACTTTTTACTGGCAAAGGTCAAACCGCCGTCCAAAAATATTTTCTCACCATCGTTATGCTTAATGGCAAGACGCAGTAATGATCCCTTAAGTGAAATAAGGAAGGAAGCTTCATTGATAAAACGATCTGTTTCTTCTTGCTGTGTTTCCGAAATCTGGGTGGTTCTTTTTTTAAAGCCCAGCCGTTGATATATTTTTTCGCGGGGAGGATCAATTGATATTTTTTCCAGAAAAATAACGGATTCCATATTTTCATCCCCAGGGACGCTGTTTATAATCGGTGTTTCAGAAGACGCTTATTAATTTACAAGGTTGCGCAATTTTTTCACGACAGTATCGCCCATCTCTTCGGTGCCGACTAATTTTTTGTTTTTCTGATAAATATCACGCGTCCGGAATCCTTCTTTTAGTGTTTTTCCGACTGCTTCTTCTATCAAACCGGCTTCTCTTGGCAGTGATAGGGAATAACGCAGCATTAAGGCGACCGACAGGATTGTGGCCAGCGGATTGGCGATGTTTTTCCCGGCGATATCCGGTGCTGAACCATGAATAGGTTCGTATAAAGCGGTTTTTTCGCCGAGACTGGCCGATGGAAGCATACCGATGGAGCCGGTCAGCATGGCGGCTTCATCACTTAATATGTCTCCAAATAAATTGGTGGTGACAATTACGTCAAACTGAGCCGGATTGCGGATAAGCTGCAGGGCGCAGTTATCAACATACATGTGCTTCAGGTTAATGTCCGGATAATCCTGTCCGGTTTCAGTTACCACATCGCGCCACAGTTCCATAGTTTCAAGAATATTGGCTTTATCTACCGACAGAAGGTTCTTTTTGCGTGTGCGGGCGATTTCAAAAGCGCGAACGGCGATTCGGCGAATCTCATCCTCGGAATAAGCCATAGTGTTCACGCCTCTGCGCTTTCCGTCGTTTCCTTTCTTCACGCCGCGTGGCTTGCCGAAATAAACATCGCCGGTCAGTTCGCGGACAATCATAATATCAATTCCTTGCACGATATTTTTTTTGAGTGGTGACGCATCCAGAAGTTCGTCAAAAGCGACAATCGGTCGCAAGTTAGCAAAGATACCCAAATTCCCGCGTAAACCAAGAAGAGCTCTCTCCGGCCTCAGACTGTAATCCAGCGATTCCCATTGGGGCCCGCCCACAGCTCCCAGTAAAACCGCGTCACTACACAGTGCGAGTTCCAGACTTGAATCAGGCAAGGGTGTTCCATAATGATCGTAAGCGGCGCCGCCGACAAGTCCTTCGTTGAGTTGAATGTTAACGTTTTTCTTTTCGGAGATAATCTTTAAAATCTTTAAAGCCTCTTTCATTATTTCCGGTCCGATACCGTCACCGGCAAATACGGCGATTTTAAAATTATTTTTTTTCATTGTGAAACTCCAATTCCGAAAGCACAGCGCCATAGCGGAGGGTAATGAGATCCAAGTTTCAGAAACATAGTGCGCTGAAACTTGCAGATCGAATTATCCTGCGTCAGCATGGGTATGATACCCATCAGGCTCGTTACGTTACTATTTTCTAATCTTGCTTTGGGGTTCATACCCGTGATTCTCTCCTCATTTTCTGGAAATATGCTTCATCAAACCGCCGTCGGCGATAAGTTTTTCCATAAAAGGCGGAATAGGATTAATTGTGAAAGTCTTGGTTGATCCTGCTATGGCAATGGTTCCCCTGGAACTGTCCACGGTTATTTCTTCTCCATCTTTGATCGCGTCCACAAGTTCAACAGATTCAAAAATGGGCAGGCCCATGTTGAAGGAATTGCGATAAAAAATGCGGGCGAAACTTTTAGCCACGACGCAGGAAACACCCGCCGCTTTAATGGCGATGGGCGCGTGTTCGCGCGAAGATCCGCAACCGAAATTTTCTCCTCCCAGGATGATGTCGCCTGTCTTCATTCTGGCAACAAAATTCGGATCGGCGTCTTCCATACAGTGGAGGGCAAGCTCCCGCGGATCTGATGTCGTTAAATAGCGCGCCGGAATGATTGCGTCGGTATCTACATTATCGCCAAATTTCCATACTTTACCTCTGAATATCATAGTAAGAAACCTTCCTTATGTTATTGAAACTCCAATCTCGAAAGCGAATAACCTAAAGGTCACTATAGGCGCATCGAGATTGGTAAGTTGAACTATCCCGCAAAGCGGAGGGCAGCATGCCTGTGGTTACAGTTCTTCAGGAGATGCTATTCTCCCTAATACAGCTGATGCAGCCGCAACAGCTGGGCTGGCCAGATAAACTTCGCTTTTGGTATGACCCATACGGCCTACAAAGTTACGGTTTGTCGTAGCGACAGCCCTTTCTCCTTCCGCCAGAATTCCCATGTGTCCGCCTAAACATGCGCCGCAGGAAGGCGGGCTGATTATGGCATCGGCGTTCATGAAAACTTCAATCAGACCTTCCTTCAATGCCTGCTTGTAAATTGCCGGAGTTGCCGGAATAACAATCAGTCTTACAGTTGGCGCGGCTTTACGTTTTTTCAAAATCTGCGCGGCTATTCTTAAGTCCTCAATCCGGCCATTGGTGCACGAGCCGATGAGCGACTGGTCGATTTTTATCTTGCCCGCTTTGTTTATTGGTTTGACGTTGGAGGGCAAATGGGGGAATGCCACCTGCGGCTCAATCACTCCGGCATTGATTTCGATGATGTCGGAATAGACGGCATCTGCATCGGAAGAATAGAATTTATAATCACGCTTCGCTCTTTTTTTGACGTATTCTCTGGTAATTGCATCAGGAGCGAAAATGCCGTTTTTTGCGCCGGCTTCGATGGCCATGTTGGCCATGGAAAGTCTGTCGGCCATCGGCAATTTGCCGATCGTTTCTCCCGTGAATTCCATTGCCTTGTATAGAGCTCCGTCAACACCAATGCGGCCTATGATATGCAAAATTAAGTCCTTGCCGGAAACCCATTTTTGCAGTTTGCCGTAAATAACGAATTTGATCGATTCCGGCACTTTAAACCAGAGTTCTCCGGTAAGCATGACGGCAGCAAGATCCGTACTGCCCACGCCGGTGGCAAATGCGCCCAGCGCGCCGTAAGTGCAGGTGTGGCTGTCGGCGCCAACGACAAGATCTCCGGGAAGGACAATGCCCTGCTCAGGTAATAATGCGTGTTCGATGCCCACGTTTCCGCCTTCATAGAAATGAATTATTTTCTGTTTCAGCGCAAATTCGCGCACAGCTTTGCATTGCTGGGCGGAATTAATATCTTTATTCGGCGTGAAGTGGTCTAAAACCAAAGCGATTTTGTTTTTGTTAAAGACTTTTTTTCCGCCCGCTTTTATGAATTCATTGATTGCTATCGGTGCGGTAACATCGTTACCCAAAGCGATATCCACTCTGGCGTTGATCAACTGACCGGCAGATATTTTTTTCAGTTTAGTATGCGCCGTTAAAATTTTTTCCGTAATGGTGTTGCCCACGATTTATGCTCCTTTTGAAAAGTGAAAGAATTTTCTAGCTTATTTTTTAAGTTTATTCAACTTTAACCTTAGCCTTTTTGGCGCTATCCTTGAAAAATTCCAGACGATTCAGCGCGTTGATATAAGCTTTAGCGGAAGCAACGATAACATCAGGATGTGCGCCGCGGCCCACAACGGAATGGTTGTTAAATTTAAGCTGAACCATGACTTCGCCTTGTGCGTCACTACCGCCGGTTATAGCATTGACGACATATTTCATTAACGGATAATTAGTCTTCGTGATGTTGCGAATCGCCGCGAAGGTCGCATCCACCGGGCCGTTGCCGAATCCCGCTTCACGCACCACGTCTTTGCCCACAGTCATTTCCATGGTCGCCGTGGGAATGGCCACATTGCCGCTGACCACATTCAGATAAACCAGATTGTATTTATCCTCTCCCCGGTAAATTTCTTCAGAAATAATCGCTTCCAGATCTTCATCATAAATATCTTTTTTGACATCGGCCAGATCTTTGACTCTTGCGGCAACCTTGTTGAGTTGTTCATCATTGAGGACGTAGCCCATTTTTTTTAAATGATGCGAAATGGCGTTACGGCCGGAATGTTTGCCTAGAACGATATGCGTATCGCTGATGCCGACGGATTGCGGCGTCATAATTTCATACGTGATTTTCTCCTTAATCAAACCGTCCTGATGAATGCCGGATTCATGCGCGAAAGCGTTTGCTCCCACAATGGCTTTATTGGGCTGCACCGATATGCCGGTAATCTGGGTCAACAGACGCGATGTCTTGTGAATCTGTTCGGTATTGATTTTTGTATACAGACCATAAAGGTCTTTGCGCGTTTGCAGAGCCATGACGATTTCTTCCATGGCCGTGTTGCCCGCCCGCTCTCCGATGCCGTTGATTGTGCATTCTACCTGACGTGCCCCGTTTCTTATTCCGGCCAATGAATTGGCGACAGCCAAACCTAAATCATTATGACAATGAGTGGCTATAATTGTGTCTCCCATATTTTTGACATTGGCAAAAAGATAAGCGATGAGATTGCCGAATTCTTCGGGAATGGCATAGCCGACCGTATCGGGAATATTGACAGTGCAGGCTCCGGCGTTGATAACCGCGGAAACCATTTCGACCAGATAATCCTTATCCGAGCGCGTGGCGTCCATCGGTGAAAATTCGACATTTTCCGTGTAAGAGCGCGCCAGCTTGACAGCGGCGATAGCTTCTCTGAGCACCTGCTCCCGGCTCTTTTTGAGTTGATACTTCAAATGAATATCCGACGAAGAGATAAAAGTATGGATGCGGGGATGAGCTGCGCCTTTTATTGCCTGCCAGGCACGGTCGATATCCAGCTTGTTGGCGCGGGCCAAACCCGCCACCTGAGATTTTTTTATCTCTTTGGCGATTTGCCGCACCGCGTCAAAATCTCCCTCGGAAGCGATGGGAAATCCCGCCTCGATTATATCAACGCCTAATTTTTCGAGCTGCCGGGCGAGAATCAATTTTTCTT
>DCVU01000054.1 GCA_002327415.1 Smithella sp. UBA2180 | reverse complement strand
CCGTTGCGATCCATAATCAGGCCGCGCAAAGGTTTGAGGTTCCGAAAACGGACAGAATTATTTTCCGATTTTTGCCTGAATTCCGCTCCTTTGACGATTTGTAAATATCCCAGCCTGGCAAGCAGAATGGAGAGGGCAATCAACAAAACAGAGCCGACTATTTTAAATTTCTGCCGAAATTCGGGTGGTTCCTGTCCATTGAGCAGGTTAGGCCGTTCTTTCATAAAAGAATACCTCCACCCGGCGCATCATATAAAAAAACACGGGAGCAAACAGACCGACAATCAAAGCCTTCGGCAGAATAACAAAATATATGTTCATCAGTACATCAAATTTAAAAGTTAAATAATAAAATAAAATTATCATGAGGTCTTCCAGAAAAGCGCAAAAGAAACTAAACAAGGCAATAATATATATTTTTTCGGCAGCCAACCGGCCGGAAGCAAAAAACGAAAATAAAAAAATGACAACATAAATAAAAGTGAATAATCCCAGCACCGAGCCGGCAACACAATCAAATACAAATCCGAGAATAAATGCCAGGACTGATCCTCTGATTAAATCAAGACGAAATCCAGTGTAAATAACAACTATTAACGACAGTTCAAACACCAACCGGTCGGAAAAAATTACATCGGTAATGGTTGATTGCAGTATTACTAATACTATTGATAAAAATGGCAGTAATAAATAATAAATCATTGCTATTTAGTTTTATTTTCCGAGGAAGCCAAAACCAGTACTTCCTCCAATTTGGAAAAATCAACGAACGGAGCGACATTAATTTTCAAAAAAAGGCTGGCTTCAAGCCGGTCAACATGACTGGCTTGACCAATCAGCAAGCCCTTGGGAAATACACCGCCCATACCGGAAGAAACAATAACGTCACCTTCTTTAACTTCCTGAGTTTTAGAAATATATTTTAATATGAGCCCGCGGGAACCGGCACCGCTGATAATTCCCTGCATCCGTGTCCGCTGCACGATAGCGTCAACATTACTGCTTTCATCAATAAGCAGCAGAACTTTGGAGGCATGCCAGGAAACATCAACCAGTCGACCGATTAATCCCGGGGGCACAATGACCGGCATACCGACTTTGAGACCGTGAACCGTGCCTCTATTAATCAATATAGTTTTAGAAAGCGCAGCTTGTTCTCTGCCAACGACTCGCGCGGGAATAGAATGGTAATTATAATCATCCGTAAGGGATAGAAGCTTTTTTAGTCTTTGTGCTTCCAGGTAGCCCTCTTGATATGAAATTATAACCGATTTGAGTTCGTTGATCTTCTTCTTTAAATTTTTATTTTCTTCTTCAATGCCAACCAGAAAAATGTAACGCGACCAGGCATCTTTTATACTTTTGATGGAAGCGCTCAAGCCTTTTTGTACGGGCGCAACTGCCTCTAATACGATTTTGCTGAAGAAACCTCTTTCCGCCCCATACTTTAAGCTAAATGAAAGCATCATCAGGGCAATGACAAGGAGAGCAATGATCAAAATAGCTGTTTTGTATTTCCTTAAAAAAAACATTTTTTACCCAATAGGAAAATCACGTATATGAATCCCAAGGCAAGCCCTGGACCACAATTTCGTTATTTTACCACCAAATGGTATTGTATTACCCTCCGCTTGTAGCGGGATTGTTCGACTTGCAAATTTCAATACACTTCGTTTTTGAAATTTGAGTCTCACAATAAATTGTATTATGTCCCGGACGTTTTTTATACTTGAAGAGCAATATCTTTGAGCACATTGAGTTGATCTAGCGCCATGCCTGCACCTCTGGCCACAGCGGACAGTGGATCATCAGTAATAGTTATAGGCAATCCTGTTTCTTCACGAATAAGGATATCAATATTTTGCAGTAGGGCTCCACCACCTGTAAGAACGATGCCACGATCAACGATATCACCGGCAAGTTCCGGCGGGGAGTTTTCCAGAGTATCTTTAATTGCATCAACAATAAAGGTGACCTGTTCGTTGATGGCCTCTCTAATTTCTTCCGAATTGGTTTCGGTAATTTTGGGAATTCCCGAAATCAAATCGCGCCCCTTTATTGAACCAATTTTAATTTCTTCAAAAGGATAGGCACAGCCAATCTCTATTTTGATTATTTCCGCCGTTCTCTCTCCGATAAGTAAGTTGTGCTTCCGCTTCATGTACTGAACTATTGCCTCATCTATCTTATCACCGGCAACTCTTACCGACTTGGAATACACTATTCCGGAAAGGGAAATAACGGCAACTTCCGTCGTCCCGCCGCCAATATCCACCACCATTGAACTTGTCGGTTCGGAAACCGGCAAACCGGCTCCTATGGCTGCAGCCATAGGTTCTTCAATAAGGTATATTTCCCTGGCGCCGGCCGATTCCACGGCTTCACGCACGGCGCGTCTTTCCACTTGCGTTATCCCCGACGGCACGGCGACAATAATTCGTGGCCGCACTAAAGACTTGCGGTTATGGACACATAAGATGAAATGCTTCAGCATCGCCTCAGTCATATCGAAATCAGCAATGACACCATCGCGCATCGGCCGGATAGCAACAATATTACCCGGAGTACGTCCCAGCATGTTTTTAGCTTCACTGCCTACAGCAAGCACCTTTTTCATTCCTCTTGAATCCTGATGCACGGCCACGACAGAAGGCTCATTTAAAACTATCCCCTTATCTTTGACATAAACAATGGTATTGGCAGTACCAAGATCAATAGCAAGATCGTTGGAAAATTTTCCTAAAACATAATCGAATAGCATTTATCCTCCTGTTTTTTCACAAATTAATATAATGACTTTCCCCACAAAGTGATTTTCTATACCGTATTTCATTATCCTAATCAACGCCTTTTTAAATTATGTTTGCATTTTGCAAATGACTATAATAATAAGACAAAAGTTTTATTTGCTATTGAACAAATTCATTATCCTTTCGAGGTGATTTTATGTTGAAATTTTTTCGCAAACACGCGCGTGGCTGGTTCATGATCGCGGTTATAGGTATTATTATTGTTGTCTTTGTTCTTTACTTCGGTTCCAGCAGAGGCAGTCGTATGGCAAATGCAATTGCCACAATCGATAAAAAAATAATCAGTGAAGCTGAATTTCATAACGAATATGAAAAATTACTGGAAAGAGCCCAGCTTAGCCTGGGCGCGAAGCTTACTCCGGAGATGCTCAAGAAAATGGATCTCAAACGAAAAGCGTATAATGATTTGCTGAGTCGGCAGATTATCACTGCCAAAGCTGAAGATTTAAAGATTCAGGTTTCCGATGAGGAATTAAGAAATACGATCATGTCGATGCCTGTATTGCAGACAAATGGTGTATTTGATGAGCACAAATACCAGCAAATACTTCGCTATAATAAACTTTCCGCCGAAGATTTCGAAACTCTCCAAAGATCCGATCTAATTGCGAATAAAATTGAA
>DCVU01000009.1 GCA_002327415.1 Smithella sp. UBA2180 | reverse complement strand
ATAATCTTTGCAAAAGGTATTTGGGCAACAGGCCGTTAATACTACGATTTAGTATCCCCCTTCGGGAAATATGACTAGTGTCCAAAAATGACTTCACCAGTATCCGTTATCAGTTTTCCAGGCCATTGAAAAATACGCCGGAAGATATCCAGAGTACCTTTACCGATTGACCGCGCCGGGATGGGTCTCACATTCGGGTTATCCCATGTTCCATCAACTTTAAAGTGAACAGTGATTAATTTACCCTTTTCGTCAGTGATAATCCATCCTGCAATGGGAATTTTTGACGCGATGAAATCCAGTGTTTGCAGAGGATGAATACCGACGATAAAATCAAGCTCCTTTTTAAGATAATCAATTTTACCCGACCCTGAAATCTGAATGGAATCACTATCGATGAAAAAATCCTCCGAAGATATAACACCGTTCTTCAGCAACATATTGGAAGTTATCGCATTATAAGTCATCCCCTCTGTTGTCATATCCGGAAGCTTAAGCTTTATCATTTGATAAAAATTAATCAGAGAAAATATCTTGGAAAGGCTGGAGAATTTTTTCAGAACTCCCCTTTCCGCCCGCACCTTAAATGTTCCCGCCGCTGTTTTTTTGAGATCGTCGGCATTGCGGCCGGAGGCGGATACTTCACCGGTAAGCGATAACCTGCCGGAAATCGTGCGGTCGCCGATTCCAAAATAACTCTGAAGCTTTTCCAGCGACATCTTATTGATGGAGATATTTGCATCATAGCGGTTCTGACCGCCGGGAAGTACAGTAACCTTTCCTTTGGCTTTGAATTTACCTTCAAAGGCGCCGGCCTCCAGTGTTTCAATATTGATGGTGCCTTGTGTATATTTCAATCCGGCGTTGAGTTTTTTAAAATCAATATCGCCGAATTTACCGGCATCCACCTTTAAGGTCGCGTTTAATTCCATGGCGGACGGGGCGCTGCCTTCTTTCTTCGGATACGTGAGAGTAATAAGGCGTGATAAATCATCCGAACCGACATACGGGGAATTCATCGTCAGCGTGACTTTCGGTAAAGCCAAATCGGTGATATCCCCCGCCAGGTTAAATCCGGATTGTTTCAGCTTAAACG
This sequence comes from Smithella sp. UBA2180, assembly GCA_002327415.1. GTDB lineage: Bacteria > Desulfobacterota > Syntrophia > Syntrophales > Smithellaceae > Smithella. The sequence goes on along the minus strand of DCVU01000009.1, from coordinate 3,327 downwards.
ACAGATTGTCGATGTGAATCAATTTGTCATCAATGGCCATTTGCCCTTTTACGTCACGGAGATTCACTTCGCCTTCCGTGCTTTGCAACCCCAAGTCTTTCGTTTTAAGCAAGTTCGTATTAAACTGAAAAATTACTTTGGGATTGCGGAAATCATCTATTTTGAACTGCCCCCGAATATTGCTTTCACCCATTTGTGCTTTGAGCAGCGATGTCTCCATCGTGTTTCCTTTGAAGACTGCATTTCCCGTCAAGCCTTTCAGCGGCTTGAAATTGGCCGAGGGTTTAAGGGAAACATTGGCCGTTGACACATAGCCCTTCAATTGAATGGAACCGGGATCTTCTAAATCACCCTGTCCGGCCAAAGCCAGCGCACAGGTTCCCGCCGGATTAAACTTCCGCAGAACCGGCAGAATCGCGGCGGCGTCGCGGGCATCAAACACCCTGGAATTAATATTAAAAGACGAAGGCATTCCCCCGGCAAAGCGCACCAACACTGATCCGGTTATATTCGCCGGCGGCAAATCATAATTGAAAGAAGATAAATTGACGGCATCTTCATTGATAATAACTTCGGCATTAAGCTGATTTTTTCTTGCCCCCGGTTTTTCCATGACACCCGGATACGCGTAAGCGGCGCCAGTTAAATCCCATTGGGCGTCGATATGATAATCCACATCCGTGCCTTTTCCGGCAAGAACAAGGTTTGAGGGACCTTTGAAACCGAACTCACGGAATTTTTCTTTTCCTAAAAGCCACACGACTTCATCACGCACAGGTTGAATTTTCATTTCCGCGGTATAAATATTCGGATGATGCGACGCAAAATCGGAAATGCTTCCTTCCATCGTCAGGGGTGAAAGGCCGAAGCGCGCCTTAATCTTTTTCAGCGCAAACTGCCGTTTTTTCAACTCGAGGATCCCGCTGATATCATGAAAAAGAGGCGCCGTCGGGTGCGCCTCGAAAACGCCTTTGTTTACTTCCCCCACAATGGAAAGCACATCAATGCTTTCCTTATTATTCATATGCGCCAGCTGGCTTATCCTGCCGTTGAGTTTCCCTTCAATCAGCCGGAAATCACCATCCTTGACGTGCTTATCAATGAAATCTCCTACACCCTTGTGAATGATTCCCCAGGGAATATAATATCTGACTTCTTTCAGGTCAAAAGTCTTAGTTACGGCAGATGCTTTCAAAAGCGGATCTTTCTTATCTAAATCATCCATTTCAAAACTGCCTTTGGCTTCAAATTTATCCACCGCCACACGTGATACGTCCAGCTTGATACTCCCGGTATCGCGTTTTAAGGCGTAATCCAGCTGAATCATCCGCGGCTGAAGAGTATCCCGAAAAACCCCCGGATAATGAAGCATGGCGTTTTTAACTTTAACGGCCCCTTTGGATTTGAAATCCGAGAATTTTCCTGAAAATGTCATGTCCGCGTCAACGTATCCGGCCATTTGTTCCAATGGTGTGTATTTTCTCCAATACGAATCATAATGTTTTATATCCGTTCCTTTTAAATGGATGGAAGCTCTCACTTTGCTTTCATAAAACGGTTTTTCGGAAGGAGCAGGACTGTAGAAACCATTCAGCGCGAGTTCCGCTTTATTTTTATTCTCGACAACAGAAGTCTTGATGTTGAAATGAGATATCTTTGTCCAGAAAGTTGAATCGATCCGGCACTGAAAATTTTCCAGCGAAGTTAAAAGACCCTGCTCGCTCACCGACTGATCCCAAAAAGTCACTAATCCCTTTTCAATGATAATTTTTCGAAACTTCGGCGCATTCTCGTTTTCTTCCTTTGTCAGAAGGTCGTCTATATTCAGCACGCCCGCCTTATCCCTTTTTAACGAAATGCGGGGTTCGTCGAAAATTACCTCTCTAAAAACCACACGATTTATCAAAAGAGGAAAAACTTTCACCCGGAAGGAAGCGTTTTTAACATTCAGGAAACTTGATGAGCGATCTTTTTCCGTAATCGTCAGATTGGTAAATTGCAAAAAAAGCCCATCGCTCAATGACAGAGAAGCTTTTCCGGTCTCATAGGTGATATCGCGATTAAACTTTTCCGCCACGGTTTTCATGATGGATTCTTTGTAGGAATCCAGCCGGGATAGCCTGTATGACGCATAAAACCATGCGGATGCGAAAAGCGCGGCAAGCGTGATCACTGATAAAATGATTATTATAACAACGGTTCTTTTTTTAATAGACAATTAAAGGGCCCTTTTTCAGAGATAGATTAATGAATATATAAAATCCAAATATGTTATTACTAACGCCTAAAATGTTATTTCAAAAAATTATTATCAAATAATAAGGTGGTCTTCAAATTTATGTAATAGCGCTTTGTTTTGCTTATTTTACGTATATAAAAGGCGCCGGCAATGCTATAACCTAGGGTAATGAATCTTGCAAATTGATTTTAGCACTGACAACCAAAGAGTCAAGCGTAATAACCGGTTATTCTGTCCACAGTCGACAAAATCAGTAAAGTTCTTTCACATTTTAGGGCCAATATTACCTTGACATAGAAAACCAGACTCTCCGTATTTTAACAATACGGCACAGGAAAATATATCTTGCTTTTTATTTTTTCTGAAATTGCCGGATTATATTTTGATCAAATGCTATGGATTGATTGTGAAAGACTCCGAAGAACGCCGCACGATTAGGCGCAAAGGCAAATTCCCAGTTGTGCTTGAAAACGGCAAAGGAATTACCCGTGACTTCAGTAGCGCCGGATTTTTTTCGAAACGGATAAGTCCTTTACTCCCGGCCAGACCATAGATTTCTCTATAGTGCTGGAATATGTTGATCCGGACAGGCCGGTGCATTTAAAGTGTCGAGAAGAGATTATCAGGATCGAAGACAAAGGAAACAAATTGGGCATTGCTGCAACAATTAATTCCTATACTTTTGATAGGTCAAATTCTACTGATGCAAAGCAGACAAAGAAAAAAAGAGAAAAGATGTTAAGAAATGTCATTAGATTATTTATCCTAAACTACAAAATCATATTTTCATGTAATCATTATTTTATCACTTGTCGTTTTGCTAATTCACAACTAACAGTAGTTGACCATTTAGTATTAAATCCTTATGCTATAAGGAAAAAGAATGCTGCCAGATATAGAAATATACAAGGTGAGAGTTCTTACTAAACCTTTTTTAAGAAAAATGATTGACCATTCGCTGCAAGGTAAACAATCACGGCAGACCACTCCCTAAATTCGAACTCCTCTTTCGATCAGTAATTCTTAATTCTGTCAAATACCAATTACCAAACTTTTGTAGATCTAAGTAGTCGTCCCTGAAATATTCA
>DCVU01000168.1 GCA_002327415.1 Smithella sp. UBA2180 | reverse complement strand
CGTAGTGTCTATGAAAATTATCGTAAACCGGTAATTCGCTTACGCCGTTTGATTGGTACGGTCAACTACCAAGAAATGCTCAATGCAGTATATAGGGCAATGGCAAAAGGTATTCTATTGCCGTTAGGCAGTTGCGATCCTGAAGCAGGACCATATATCCTGGAACGTCCACTCTTGACGGGAATAATTCTCGGCGAGACGCGTCAGGAAATTTGGGAAAATGAGCACGAACTAGTCTCCATGGGACTGGATATTTAAAATAGAAAAGGTTACCTGAAGGCGTAAAAAAATGACAATGTTAAGCGAAACAGTCAGGCGCTACGGATTTTGGTTGTTCGATGCTGTAAGTGGAGGACATGTCAGACAATATGTTTCGGATTTAGAAAATAAGCTGCAAGGGAATTTGGATACCTCATCCAACGATCTGCGAAAACTACTCGATCATGCCGTTAATACAGCAGAGTTCTATGGCAAATTTAAGGGATACGCAAAAATAACTGATTTCCCGGTAATTAAGAAAAGTCTGGTCAAGGAAAAATATAATCAGTTTATTTCATCGGACTATAAAAATAATCGATTGTACAAAGTGCAAACCAGCGGTTCAACCGGTGAGCGTTTTACGATGCTGCAGGACAAACAAAAAAGAAAAAGAGTCATCGCCGAACTTATATATTTTCTTGAACACAGCGGCTTTAAGCTGGGTTATCGTCATATATACGCCAGAGTTTGGCACCGCGACAATAAAAAAACAAAATTGACGTTTATGATGCATAACACGATCATGTTTGACTGTTCTTTTTTGTCTGACGAAGCGTTGGAAAGGCTCTATCGAATGCTGCATAAGGACAATTCCATAAAATGTATTACTGGTTACGCTACTTCTCTTGCTGCTATTGCCTTCTATTTCGACAAAAAAGGGTACACTCCGGACCTGTTCAGTATAGAAGTTGTTGTCAGTGGGGCCGAGCGTCTGGAACCAAACACTAAAGCCCTGCTCAAGAAAGTATTCGGATGCACGGTTATTTCCAGATATGCCAATATTGAAAATGGTTTTCTGGCGCAGCAGCCCGATGACGGCGATAAATTCATATTAAATACCGCTCATTATTTCTTTGAAACGCTTAAACTGGATTCAGACGAGCCTGCTCCTTTTGGAGAGCCGGCCAGGTTGGTTATAACCGATCTCTATAATTACGCCATGCCATTAATCCGGTATGATACGCAGGATATTGTCATAATGGAAATGTCGGGAAGAAATGGTTTTGGGAAAAATGTACTGACGGAAATATCCGGAAGACAGGATGAAATCATCTATGATACACGAGGGAATAAGATATGTCCCCACTTTATAGGGTTGGTGTTCCGTCGTTTTGAGCGGTTACCTCAATTTCAGCTTGTTCAAGATAGCCTTAAGCATTTTACTTTAAAATTGGAAAGTGTTCACGACGTTTATGATAATGATGATTTTCAGAATACAATGAAGCAGCTCATCGGCGCGGATGCAGTTATAAAAATCGAGCATGTGGACAAAATACCACATCTTTCATCCGGAAAATTTAAAAAAGTAATTTGTAATTATAAAGTTGATTCATAAGGTAAGATTATGAAACTGCTTTACTTTTTTTATTGTATTTTAAAAACCGATAGAAACAAATTTATTTCTTTTCTTTCCCAATCAGCCGATTGTTACAAAAAAAAGCAAATCAGCATACTGTTTGATGTTTTAATTTGCATATTTAGATATGAAACAATGCCTCTCGATTATTTTTACTACAAATTTATTGAAATGCCGGAGAGTGAAAGAAGTAAATACACAAGCCGATTGCTGATGTACAGATTTCAAAAAAAATTCAATAAAAAAGAAGATCGGGAAATATTCAAAAACAAGAATCTTTTTTATATAGCTTTTAAATCGTTTGTTTTTCATAAGAATTGGAATATTTCACAAACAACTTCTTTAAATGATTTTCTAAAATGGATTTCTGAAACAAAGCCAGACAAAATAGTGTTAAAAGAGCCTTTTGGGCAAGTCGGGAAAGCAGTTCTTGTTTTTAATGTCGATTATTCAACTAACAGTCCGTTAGTTACAGATATTCCAATAAATAAAATGATTTCAAAAAAAAATGACGATGGTTACAGTTTGGTGGAAGCCTATGTGCAGCAGCATAATGTTTTGATGCACCTTTTCCCTGATGCATTAAATACCATTAGAATAACAACATTCCTGCATTCAAATGGTTATGTTGAGTTACTTTATGCAATAATAAGAATAGGATTTGATAAACCGATTGATAATTTTGATGCTGGCGGTATTTCCGCTTTAATTGATCTTGATACGGGTGTGGTTATTGGAAAAGGTGTTTTTAAAGATCCTTTTAAAAGTAGAAATCTTGAAACTCATCCGGTTACAAATTTTCCAATTACCGGTTTACAAATCCCGTATTGGCAGGATATATTAACAATGATTAAATCTGCCGTTATGGTCGTTCCTTCAGTTAGAACTGTCGGATGGGATGTTATAATTACTGAAAAGGGACCGGCATTACTTGAGGGAAATGATAATTGGGATAAAACGCATTGGGAATGTTGTGAAAAAAAGGGGATGAAACAAAAGATATTAGCGTTATATAATGAAAATTAATTGTTTTAATAAAGGAATCATTTAAAGGATTAAAACTTGATATCTGAAGAAATATTTATTGTAGGAGCAGGCACTTATGGCGCGGCAATTGCAGACTTGGCTGAGGTCTGCGGTTATTCTGTAGTTGGTTTTTATGATGACGATTTAAGCAAAGTTGGAAAGTCAATTCTCGGGAAACCGGTCTTAAGCAAACTTGATTGTGAAAGAGATATTCATACGAAAGCAAATTATGCCGTCGCAATAGGAGATAACTCAGTCCGGGTATTCAAGTCAAAAGAAATCATAAAACATGGCGGCATAATGCCTTGTTTGATTCATCCAAAAGCGGAAATCAGTAAATATGCGCATATTGGTAAAGCTTGTATTATTCATGCGCTTACTTATATCTGGACAAGTGCGGAAATAGGTAATTTTTCAATAATCAGCCCAAATGTCGTAATAGCCCATCATACCAAAATAGGTGAAGGAAGTTTTATCTCAACTGGATGCAGTATAGGTGCTGGCATTAATATAGCTGAAAGAGTTATTGCTGGAATTGGATCAACTGTAATGACTGGTGTTAAAAATATTGGACATGATGCAATTATAGGAGCGGGCAGTGTTGTAATAAAGGATGTTGCGGCAACGTCCATAGTTGCCGGCGTACCGGCTAAGTTTATTAGGAAAATTGATAAAAGATAGAGTGTATTTCCTCTACATTTTTAATTAAAAATTCTTGAAGAGCAATATCACACAATATGCATTTACAATAAAATTCATAATTCTAAATTTNNAAATTTAACGTTAACTGTTAATGTGACTAAACAAGAAAGTGATAAAAAAAAGGACATTCCTATTGTTAACTGATAAAGGTAGAAATAAATTTTATCTTTCCTGCGGCAAGCGCATGTTTGATCTGGTAGTGGCCATACTTGGACTGATTGTTGTTTCGCCAATTGTTTTTATTGCCGCATTATTAGTACGTATTAAATTGGGTAGCCCGGTGCTGTTTAGACAGATGCGTCCGGGATTACAGGAAAAACCTTTTGCAATTCTCAAATTTCGCACGATGACCGACGCGTTGGATATGAATGGGAAACCTCTTCCTGATACACAGCGGTTGACACGTCTTGGCGCGTTCCTGCGCAAAACCAGTATTGATGAATTGCCTGAATTGCTTAACGTACTGAAAGGTGACATGAGTCTCGTCGGACCGCGGCCACTGTTTGTGGAGTATCTGCCTTACTATACCGATCGAGAGAAATTACGGCACACGGTTCGTCCTGGTATAACCGGATTGTCTCAAGTTAACGGTAGAAACTATTTGCCCTGGGATGAGCGTTTGAAAATGGATGTACAATACGTTGAAAAAATGTCTTTTTCCCTGGACATAAAAATAATATTTCAAACTATTTTTCAAGTGCTGAAAGCAAAAAATGTTGCAATTTTACCTGGGTTGATAGGTGCCCCTCTGTCAGAATATCGTCAACAAAAGAAATAAAAAGAATACTGACTGCCGGTTGTCATAATTTTGAAAGATTTTTTTTACTTAATATCATAACCAGAATGAGGATGAAGAGAATGTGTGGTATTGTCGGGAAATTTTATTTTAATCCCAGTAAATATGACGCTACCGATCTGCCCCTGATGATGAAAATTATATCCCACAGAGGACCGGATTCTTCGGGTACTTTCACAGACGGCATTGTGGCGCTTGGTTTTCAACGCCTCAGCATCATTGATGTAACTACCGGTGATCAACCCCTTTATAATGAGACGGGGAAGATAGTACTTATTGCAAACGGAGAAATTTATAATTTTAGAGAGCTTAGGTCTGCGCTTATATCATCGGGACATATCTTCAAAACAAAGACAGATTGCGAAGTTATTATTCATCTTTATGAAGAATACGGTAATAGTTTTGTGGAAAAGTTAAACGGCATGTTTGCTTTTTGTCTTTACGATTCCGAGAAACATTTATTACTAATGGTGAGGGATCGTATGGGAATTAAACCTCTTTATTACTCTTTAACTCCGGACGTGGTGATTTTTGCTTCCGAAATCAAAGGAATTCTGGCCGCGCATGGAGTATCAGCATCACCGGAAGCAAATGTTCTGGATGAATATCTTTGTTTCGGCTCTTTATGCAATGGAAGAACATTTTTCTCCGGTATTACAAGCCTTGAGCCCGGTTATTTGATGGAAATTACGAATAAGGCAGTTAATTTCCAAAGATACTGGATGCCAGAAATTGTTGAAAGCGCTCTTAGTGAAACTCAGTTCATTGAAAAAATAGAGTCCTCCGTAAATAATTCAGTCCAGCGGCAAATGATTAGCGATGTACCCTTGGGAAGTCTTCTCAGCGGTGGAGTTGATTCAAGCTGGGTCAGTGTTATTGCCAATAAATTGGTGCCAGGCCTCAAAACATTTACAGTCGGTTTCCCGGACCCGGCCCATAATGAAATCCCCTACGCGCGTTTCACAGCCAGATCTTTCGGGTTTGACCATTATGATTTTGTAAGCGGCAACAAAGAGTATGCCGATTTGCTGGAACAGACCATATGGCATCATGATGAACCGCTTACTTTTTCAAGTTCAGTACAGAATCGAATGGTTTGCGGATACGCTCGTGAGTTTGTGAAAGTTGTGTTGACCGGTGAGGGAGCTGATGATTTGTTCGGTGGTTATCCGCGTCAATACCTGAGCAAATTATATAACCAATTCCTATTGCTGGGAAAAACAAATCAAAGAATTATTCTTCTTGCATTACAATTTCTGCAGGTCCGAAAGATAAAAACATTAAGAAAGTTTTTGGCGTTATCTCCTTATGAACTCGTTCTCTGGAATGCAGCATTAGCGGATAAAGAAAAGGTTGCCTGGTTATTCGATAAAAATGAGCCAGATATTTCCAGCAGAATCGAACTATTGAATAAAGTCTGGAACAAAGACCTCAATACTATTGACAATCTTCTTTTATTTGATCAGGTGACTTATCTGCGTTCGATTTTAAATATGAAAGATAAAATGAGCATGGCCGAGTCAATGGAACTGCGCGTTCCGACCCTGGATAATGAGATGATTTCCATTGCCCACGAGATTCCGGGAGATATAAAGTTAAGACGACTGCAGACAAAATATTTGTTCAAAAAAGCCGCAGTCAGACATATACCGAAAAAGATAGTGTATAAAAAGAAAATAGGTTTTACTATTCCAGTTGATAAATGGCTAAGGGATAAGAAAGGGGGTGGGCAGATTCCTTGATCAATTAATCGACTCGGCTGATAAGATTGAAGGAGTTAATAAGTCCAAACTGGTGAAAATGATTGGTGAACATACTAGCGGTGCAAAAAATCATCAATCTATTCTTTGTCGTTTAATTTATTACGTTATTTGGCGGCAGCAATATATAGATGCCGGACCTTTATCGGCAAACTAACTGGTCTTATTTTTTACACAGATTTTTTATGGTTTGGTAATGGTTATGTGGAAAACAAAAAAATATAATTATTGTTTGTTCCATGTTCAGAAAAAATATGTAATTTATAAAAAGATGCAAATAGATTTTTATTTAAAGGAACAATGAAATGGGTAATTTAGCAATTAATGGCGGCTTGCCGATACGTGAAAAGAAGTTTCTTCCCTGGCCTTTCTTTGATCGTGACGAAATGGCAGCCGTCTCCCATGTGCTTCAATCGGGCAATGTGAATTACTGGACGGGTGAAGAAGGCCGTTTGTTTGAAAATGAATTTGCCGCAAACATCGGCGTGAATTATGCGGTTGCCTTGATGAACGGCACGGTGGCATTGGAAGCAGCGCTGATGGCGTTGAATATCGGGAATGGCGATGAGGTCATAGTAACGCCCCGCAGTTATATCTCATCGGCAAGCTGCACGGTCATTTACGGGGCAAAACCTGTTTTTGCTGATGTGGATCATGACAGTCAAAACATCACTGCGGACACAATTGAAAAAGTCATAACAACCCGCTCACGCGCAATCATTGCGGTTCATCTGGCAGGTTGGCCCTGTGAGATGGATTCTATCATGGCTTTGGCAAAAAAGCGCGGACTTGCGGTTATTGAAGATTGTGCGCAGGCCTGCGGATCTTTTTATAAAGGACGCCCTGTAGGATCATTTGGTGATGTCGCTGCTTTTTCTTTTTGTCAGGATAAAACCATAACCACCGGCGGTGAAGGGGGTATGCTGGTGACTAATAACAGGGACCTCTGGTCGAAAGTATGGTCGTATAAGGATAATGGAAAAAGCTATGACGCGGTCTATGGCAATAATGATCCCAATCCCGGGCAATCTTTTAAATGGCTTCATGAATCATTCGGGACAAACTGGCGAATTACCGAAATGCAGGCCGCAATCGGAAGGGTTCAACTGCATAAGTTGCCCGGATGGATGGAAAGACGCAGACGTCATGCCGATATTTTAACCAAAGCTTTTTTAAATATTCCGGCGTTGCGTGTCACCCCGCCGCCTGATCATATTTGCCATGCCTACTATAAATATTACGTTTTTATAAAACCTGAAAAACTGAAATCCGATTGGAATAGAGAACGCATCATTATCGCGATCAACGCGGAAGGTATTCCCTGCTTCACCGGCAGTTGCAGCGAAATATATCTGGAAAAGGCTTTCGCTGGCACCGGCATGCGACCGAAAAAAAGGCTGCCGGTTGCCAGAGAGTTGAGTGAAACCGCCATAATGTTTCTCGTTCATCCGACTTTATCCGAAAATGATATGCACGATACGGTTAAAGCGGTAGAAAAAGTTATGGCGGCTGCCGTTAAATGATGTACTGCGCATCAGGAATAAGTTCCTCAACAACTTGAAACCTGCAAGACTATATAAACTAACAATTATATTATTACTGTGAATTAATTTTTTTATAAAAAAGGAGTTCTTATTAAAAATAAAAAAATCCCGTATTTGATTTTCGCCTTAATTTCAATATTTGCCGTTGCCATGATGCATTATTATCACAATTCTTTTGCTTATGACTCTTTTGGCTATATGGAAAACGCTAATTATATTATGGGCAAAGAAATAGCGTTTAATTCGGACAGAATCAGTTTGTCTCCATTTTTTGTTGCCCCGGTTATGGGTAATTTTCTAATACTCTACATGTATTATTCGTTGCTTACTTTTTTAACGCTTTTAACCATTGTGAAAATAGTGGAATATTTTAATCCGAAGAATCAGGAATATCTTTTATTTTTTGTAATACCATCCTACACAACTTATATATTAACTTCTGTCCTGCAGGAAGCGTTTGCGATGCTTTTTATGTCCTTGTCGATTTATTATTTACTTAAGAAAAAATATATTTCGGCAATGTGTTTGATAACCATTTGTGCGCTGTCCAGACCGGCCATGATCGCTTTTTTACCAGGTTTTGTTTTAGCCCTTTTGTTTTATAAATATATCTTTGACGATATTGATTCAAATCTATTCTTTAGTTCTTTTTATAATTCTTTTTTAAATAATTTCAATAAGCTCTTTTTATATGGCCTTTTTTGCATATTTATATTCCTTGTTATCGTTGCTCTTTATACTATTTTACTTTCATTTTTCTTTACTGATCCTTTCATTTCGTACAAAGTATTGTCGTCCCGTTGGGATCATGATTGGAAATTTATAATTAGCTATCCGTCGTTCTGGTTTTCTTTATTTGGAATATTTTTTTCTCCGGTTATCATTTATTGTTATTACAAAATATACACATTGGATAAAAGATGGACGGTCTTTTTTTTGCTGCTTTTTCTTACATATATGCTGTTAATTTGGTATCAGGCTAACATCCGCTACCTCATTTATTTAGTTATTCCGATCATGCTGGGGTTTTCCCAAATTGATTTAACTGATTTCAAAAATCGTACAAAAGTTTTAACATTGATACTATTTATCTTTTCAACATTATATATTTATGGTCCAATTATTTATTATTATGATCCCATGGTGCGTAACAGGGTTATAAGTTTAAGTTATAAACCATTTATCTATTTTGACTCTGAATACAAGTCCCATCAATATGATTATTTCTGCAATCTGAAAAACAAAAAAGAATTAAGCGGGAGCGATAAAGAAATTATTAAAAAACGAGCCAATATAATTGTCTTTTTAGATAAATATGTTTGTGAATAATATCTCATTTGCTGTCAGCTATTTTTATGCCAAGTTGCTTTCAAAAAATAAAATATGAGTTTTTGAAGGCTTATTTGGTATTATGCCCGGTAAATCAACCTTTAATGAGACTCGCTGAAAACGAACGAAGTGAAGTTCGAAGCGCTAGTCGAATTATCCCACGTGCGAAGCTAAGTAGGGCTAATATTTGATAGCTATTTGGAATTACTTGTTTTCCTGATTGTCCTGCTCACGCTTCCAACGGCTGGTTAGTTTGCCCATCACCTGGTGAAACTTTTTGCCTGGTTCCGGTCGCAGGTCGTTGACTATTATTACTTCCAGGCGCATTGCCGGATGCAGCTGTTTGATGTTTTCTTCGACTGCACGCCATAAAGATTCCTTATATGCCGGCCCGGGGACAAACTTGACCACCAGCAGGTTATCAACTTCCTGAATTATCTGATACGTGCGGATGGCGTCAATCATGCTCCATCCCGGCGTGTCATGAGGAAACGCGGAATTCACGACTTCATAAATAATCCTTGGCGTAATCTCTCTTCCGTCAGGAAGGACGATATAGTTTTCGCAACGTCCTTCCGTTAAACGCATCACAGGACCGTTAAATCCGCATTGGCATTGCCCCGATTGCAGGAGAGTTCCTTTATCGCCCATTTCGTAGCGGATAAAAGGCATGGAACAATTATATAAATTGGTGATAATCAGATTTCCTTCAATGCCCGCGGGCACGGGATTCCCATGATAATCAACGGTTTCAATCCATGCGGTGGCCATATTCGGATGCATTAAACCTGGATTTGTCGGGCATTCCCAGGCCAGGTTTCCTACTTCTTCGCAGTTGTAATAGTCAGCGACACGGCAGCGGAAAAAATCCTCTATCTGTTTTCGTACATGGGGAAAAAGTATTTCTGCGCCGCATGTGATGAGCCTAGGTACCGGCGGCACAATATTTTTTTCTTTCAAAGCGTTTATTAAATCCCAAAAAACCGACGGACGGCCTGATAAGACGGTTGGTTTTATACGCATCAGAATATCTATCTTCTCTTCCATTGGTGTGACACGGAAGAGTCTGACTATGTTGACAGGACCCAGTTTTACGAAAATTTCCGTGGAACTATCTTTTCGCTCCGGCCCCACATCGACAAGAGTCATCGGGCATGTCAGAGAAACATTACGTCTATAAGCGTCAACAATTGTTATCTTGCGAAAAGCTTCCTCGATCCTGTTTTTATGGATAACCACCGGCGTGCCTGTTGTTCCGGTGGTGTGTCGGATGATTAGCTTTTCAGGAAAAACGCCGTCATGTAAATATCCAGCAGTACCTGCGACCATCAAATCAAGACGATTGACCATCGGCAGCCGCGGAAGATCGTCCACACTGTGGATGCTTAAAGGGTCAACGCCAGCCTGATTATAATATTTCCGGTAAAACGGCACGTTTTTATAAGCATAAGAGACGATAAAACGAACGGCTCGGTCTACATCTTTTTTATTCTTACGCGGTAAAAATCTTGTAAATCTACTGATCACGAGACTGTTCCCTTTAATGGATAGTTTTCACATTTTCGATAAGAACTATAAAAAAATTGTCTATACGTCAATTGAATTAAGAATGCGGGAGAAAAAAATTTCGCGGGAACATTACCGTATTGCGCAGAGTATGTTGATTTGCTTTGGCACGGGCAGGTCTCTGGGGCGTGACCGGAAATACCTTGTTTCAGCCTCCGCAGGTGTTAGAAACTCCACTTTGGAAAATCCCGCACTATATAGTTTTGCTTCGATTTCATCAGGCTCGAAATGACTCAGCCATGGTTCGCCAAGATTCGTGACGCTCTGAGCAATTATTGAAGGAGAGTCGCCTGGCGGCCGCACGAATGTCAGTACTATCTCGCTACCCTCCGGAAACAGGGCAACAGAATGGAGCACGGCATCAATGGCGTCTTCTTTTAGATACATCATCACACCCAGCCAGGAGAAAAAAGCCGGTTTGTTCATCAAAACATTGTACCTGCGCAAACCTTCCTGCAGCGATTCATGTTCAAAGTTAATATCGGCAAAAAAAACATTTTCCGGAATTATAAGTCTGGCCGCATCAATGTAGGAGCGTTTCAGTGATTGCGTTCCACAGTGATCAACTTCCACAATCTTCAATTCCCTGGCCCATGAGGGCTGCCGAAGTGCGAATGTATCGAAACCAGCGCCAAGGATTATATATTGCCTGATTCCTCGCGAGGCTGTGGCAGCGAGTCTGTCTTCCGTAAATCGTGAACGCAGAATTATCCGGGTGCGCAACTCCAGAACTTCGGGAGTTTGATAATGAGCTTTCGTGTCTTGAATATTCTTTAATGCTTCAGGACCCAGAAGCGGCAGGGCGACTGGATCGTCAAAAAGTAGAGGTTTCGCTTCCAGCAACTGGTGTGCGGCCCTCATATACGCGGTTGCTAATGCTGTAAAGCTTGCTTTATTATCAAACATTGTTGACTCCTAAGAAAGGGTCATCTCAAAAACATAGTAATCTCTAGGATCATTACCGCTGGATTGCTTTTTTCCAATTTCTTTCGTTTTAAATCCGGCGTTTTGGGCAAGATTTAATGTATCATATAACTCCGGATAATTGGGCTGAGGCATATACAACCTACCCTGAGGATTTAAGAAATTTACCGCCTGAGAGAAAAAACGCCTGTGTAATTCGAAATCAGTATCCCATTGGGCTGATGCAACCATATCAGGAGCATACTTTTTACGGAAGGGAAGATTTGCTGTTATGACATCGAAGCGCATCGACGGCAGCAATTGTTCAAACAAATCTGAAAGCTGAACGTCTAAGCGATCACAAACTCCATGATTTGTCACATTGAGCTGCGCGCACTTGACGGCGCTGGGGTTGATATCCACAGCTGTTAAATGACTGGCGCCACGTAGTGCTGCAAATATGGCAATGACACCGCATCCGGTTGCTACATCAAGTACCGTTGCATTTTTTAATTCAGGTAAATTTTGAACAAGGATCTTGCTGTCGTTACTCGGAGGAAATACATTGGGAAGCACAATAAAATTTTTGCCAAGATACTCAACAATTTCTCCATCAACCTGTCTTTTCTTCCATGACTCTTGAAGGATTGCTTGTTCCTTCTCAATAATTGAGATTTGTTCTGGTGTGAGTATTTTTCTTGTCTTCTTCAAATGTGATCCTTTTTAGTTGCGTTCATGCACGGCCACGCCTGTAGTTCGCCAAGCGCGGTTGATTCCCTAAGATAGACTATATTGTGCAGAAATACCAGACGTTGAATTTCTTTCAAATACCAATTCGCATTCATTCGTCTACCTTTGTTGGCTGCGTCATCGGCTCCTCGACGTATGTTATAATACGCCTGCGTTGCCTCTTCCTTGCCGCCTCGGTATACTTTTGACTGCAAATTGGTATAAATATTTCTATTAAGCGAGGCGTATTGGAAAACATAATCCCACATGTGCCAGACGGTATTTTTAAGATTTCCTTCAGCGGGCGGACAGCGCAGTAGTGATACCAGTTCCGGATAAATATCATTTATTCCCTTGCCGGTTTTTTTCGATGCTATCCAACCGCCGATATATTTATATTCGGCATCGTCTCGCGCCATTACGGAATATTGATGCTGTGCCCATAACTGCTGCACGTCTTTAGGCAGAGGAATCCGTCCCTGTCCAATATTTTTATATTTTTTAGAAAGGAGTATGAATTGTGCGGCTGGAAGGTCGACAAATACGTCCGGCCATTTCTGAGGTTGAGTTTTCAGCAATACGGGAGTTCTATCCACGTAACCCCTTAAGGTCATTTCCGCCGCTAACAATTTATGGCGCTGGCTAAGCGCCCAGCCGAAGTTCTTCCACCGGAGTGTTTCAGGATGACGGGAGTAACCTTTTTTGTTGTGTTTAATGATGGAAACAATCGCGTGTAATTCGCGGTGTTCACCGAGAAGACTATTTCGGTTTAAATAACCGGGGTTAATATCCCATATTCTCACGTATACACCTTATTTTGAAGTATTGAAAAATCGGCTCTTAATTATTTAATCCAATGTTTTATTAAAATCAAATATTTATTATGGGAATTAACTAATACCGGTTCTAAATTAAAGATGATATTGAGGCGGCAGTGAAACTCGAATTACAGTTACGCAGTGAACTGGAATTCGTTAGTTGAACTGTCCATCTTTAGAGGGGCTAGGCGGAGGCGACGAGGCGTATATGATAATATGTTGAGGAAGACTACAATCCCGATAAATCGGGACCAACAAAGATAGCGCTTTAATTTAGGACTGGTGTAGGAGACTTTTTGTTCTGACTACTCTAATCTTCTGGGATTCATCGGTGTCTGATTTCAAGACATGAGCGATAATATCGGTGGGTCTGGCTGAACCTTCTTGAACATAAGACACGGTGAACTTAATTATTTTACTGGTGCTATTTACTGTCAGGCTTTGCAAAAAAGGACGGATGTCTTTTGTAACGGTTTTGCCCTTGGATAATTTCTGTATGTTGAAAGTGGATGCCTCCAGAAAATTCTTGATGTTTTCTTCCATGGACTTCAGGCGTGAAGAATCTATAGCGGCGGGAAGGTAAAGTTCGTATTCAAAGCCCTTTAACATTTGAGCGATAGCCTTTTCTTCGGCAGAAAGTTTGCTGATTTCTAAAATTTCAATACCTTCAGGCAAGGCGGAATTTATTTCACCCTTTAGCAAATTCAAATCCGATAGATATTCCTGCGCGGTAATATCCATGTATTCCTGTCTGCTCTCCATGCCCACCGAGGTTGCGGTGGCAAAGGATATTTTAGGATGCGGATGGTAGCCAACAGAATAAGCAAGCGCGATGCTGCTGCGGCGCAAAGCGCGGACCAAAGCTGAGGAGAGTTCCAGATGAGATAAGAATCCGGCTCGATCAAGTTTGCTGAAAGTTAAACGATATTTTTTTTCGCTGATAGCAGCGGCATCACTAATAGGAGGCGCTGACAAAACTGTTTTTATTTCCTCTTTCTTGGCAAAAATGTTTTCTGTTGTGGAAAAATCACATACTCCGCAGTTTTGACAATCGTCAAACCGGCAATCTGCTGTTGCCGCCTGGTCGGTTGATTTTTGCTTTTCCTCCAGTAGAAATTCACGGCTAACGCCGCAGTCAATGTTGTCCCACGGCAATGTTTCGTTGATCTCGCGTTCGCGCATGAAATCTTCCGGGTTGATTCCCGTTTGGGCAATTGCTTCCTGCCAGAGGTCGAAACGCAGAAGATCAGACCAGCCGTCGAAACGGCAGCCTTTGCGAAAGGCCGTTTCCAAAAGCGTTCCAATATTTTCATCGCCGCGCGAAAATATTCCTTCCAGGAAGCTCATTTTCGCATCATGCCACTTCACGTTAATATTGCGGTTTTTTATGCGCTGACGAAGAAAATCCTGCTGGGCATGAGTTTCTTCCATGGAAATTTGCCTGTGCCATTGAAAGGGTGTATGGGGCTTGGGAACGAAGGTGGAAAGGCTGATGGTAATCTGCCCGCGATTTTTTGCCGCCCGCAGCGCTTCATAACTTAAATTGACAATACCTTCCATGTCTGCCTGCTCTTCATGAGGCAGGCCCAGCATGAAATAAAGCTTGATTGATTTCCAGCCGGCGGCGAATATTTTATCAACGGTAGAGAGTAAATCTTCGGAGGTGTTGCCCTTATTGATAATCAGGCGCATTTTATCCGTTCCCGCTTCCGGCGCGAGCGTAAAACTGGTTTTGCGCGTTCGTTTAATTTCTTCCATTAATGTTCCGGTGAGAGATTCCACGCGCAACGAAGGAAGAGCCACCGCCACCCGCCGGGAGTGATACTTGTTCATCAGATTTATTACCAAAGGTTCAAGACAACTGTAATCGCCTGAACTGAGCGATAAAAGCGATATCTCTTCATGGCCCGTTGCCTGAAGTGTTTTTTCGGCCATTTCCATCAGCAGTGAAGTATTTCTTTCGCGATAAGGACGCCAGAGCATTCCCGCTTGGCAGAATCTGCATCCGCGGGTACAGCCGCGCGCTATTTCCAAGATGATGCGGTCGTGAATGGTCTGCATCAGCGGAACAACAGGCTTCAATGGATGTTGCCACAAGTTGAGATCGCTGACGGCTCTTTTTTTTATGATCTTATTTTTTCCATGTACAGCGGGGGCGTAAATTCCGGGAATTTTCGCCAGTTGTTCTATCAGATTGTTTCGCGATAAAGATTTTTTCCTGCCGTCGCGGATCGCCGCAGCAATTTCTCCCACGACTTCTTCTCCCTCGCCGATGACAAAGGCATCAATAAAATCAGCAAGCGGCGCCGGATTAAAACAGCAGGGTCCGCCGGCTATGATCAGGGGATGTCCATCTTTCCGCTCCGTGCGGGCAAGCGGTATGCCTGCCAAATCCAGCATGTTTAAGACGTTGGTGTAAGAGAGTTCATACTGCAATGAAAAACCGATAATATCAAAATCCGCCAGTCGCATTTGCGACTCCAGCGAGGTTAAAGGTATTTTCCCTTCACGAAGTTGTTTTTCCCTGTCCGGCCAGGGGGCGAAGCAACGTTCTGCCGCCACATAGGGGATTTCGTTTAGAATGGAATATAAAATCTGCAAACCGAGATGCGACATGCCGACTTCATAAGTATCGGGGAAGGCTAGCAGGAAGCGGACTTCCGCGTTATCTTTGTGAACAGCGTTTACTTCCGCTCCGATGTAACGGCTGGGTTTTTCGGCGCCAAGCAAAAGTTCATCGAAATTACCATTGGTCATGATTTATCTTCCTGTCTGCAGCGAAGTCCTGATTCTATTCTTCCGGATCGGAGTAGATATGAGGGTGATATTTATAAGGATTCTTATTGATATCTTTCAGGATTGACAGCGCCATCTTTTGAGGAAAATTAACGGAAGCAAGATAATCCAGAGAATTACTTTTGAATGTGTTGATCAAATCATCGCGGACGGAATCTTCATTTTTCTTAAGAACAAAAGATCTTTCCAATTTATTCTCATAATCAAGTTCATCGCCCATGATATCCTTTACCTGATCGTAATCCTGAGTGTTCGCGAAATAAGATTTCTTTAAAGAAATCTTCATTTGCAGAGAAAGTTCCACTTTGACCGTGTCGGCGGCTATGGGACGGGATAAATCATAAATCTTTAATTTCAAACCATTGGCTAATTTTATTTCTTCAATTAAATTCATTTGCTTCCAATTTTAAATGTTGTTTTATTTGAGGATATAGCCCTTAGCATTTTTACACTTGACCTGCAACTCTAATCCTTTTATACATAACATGTTGTAAAAATTAACGAAGGTGAAACCATTTTATGAGCGATGTCAATGCCATTTTACTTTTGTCCTGCGCCGATAGCAAGGGGATTGTCGCCAAAATTTCCAATTTTATTTTTCGTCGCAATGGTAATATTGTCCATGCTGATCAACATACATCCAAAACAGACAAACTTTTCTTTATGCGGATCGAATGGGAATTGAACGGTTTTTCTCTTGATCGCGAAGAAATTCCCGCCGCTTTTTCTCCGCTGGCGAAGCAGTTTAACATGAAATGGACTTTGCATTTTACTGATTACGTGCCGCGTGTAGCCATTTTTGTCTCTAAACATACGCATTGTCTGCATGATCTTATTTTGCGACGGCACATGGGAGAGCTGGCGTCTGATGTTGAAGCGGTAATCAGTAATCATCCGGATGCCCGCGATCTGGTGGAACAGTTCGGGCTGAAATTTTTTCATTTTCCCGTCACGGAGAAAAACAAGAAACAGCAGGAAGCGAAGGAACTGAAGCTTTTGCGGGATCTTAATATTGATTTAGTTGTTCTGGCGCGTTACATGCAGGTTCTCAGCGGAG
This sequence comes from Smithella sp. UBA2180, assembly GCA_002327415.1. GTDB lineage: Bacteria > Desulfobacterota > Syntrophia > Syntrophales > Smithellaceae > Smithella. The sequence goes on along the minus strand of DCVU01000168.1, from coordinate 1,331 downwards.
ACTTCCTTAAACATTATCCTAATAAGATAATCAATATTCATCATTCATTTTTGCCCGCGTTTGCCGGAGGAAATCCTTATAAGCAGGCCTATGACCGCGGCGTGAAAATTATAGGCGCAACCGGCCATTATGTGACGGCGCAACTGGACGAAGGACCTATTATCGCTCAGGACGTGATCAAGATCAGTCACCGTGACGCTGTTGATGCTATTCAGAGAAAGAGTAAGGACTTGGAAAGAATTGTACTGGCTCGTGCTTTGCGCCTGCATCTGGAAAATAGAATACTGGTTTATGGATCAAAAACTATTGTGTTTGAGTGATTCCGGTTCATCTCAATATAAATAACAGGTAATATCAGTAAATGTCTAACTCAAATTTTATCATCCTTTGCCAGCCGGATGAATGCAAATCCTGTGGCGCTTGTTGCGGCCTCTACAATTATGTGGACAGCTCCCGCTCTTCTCTTGAGCAGCGGTTACGTTCGCGCACCAAACGTTTCCGAAAACTTGTAAAAAATCCGGACGATGTTGAGATTTACGCAAAAGAAACCTTGGCGGCTGAAGATTTTGACAAGAGATATGAAGTTATTTACTGCTGTGAATACCTTGGTTTTCTGGACAAAGAGGAAAAGCAAGTGGGATGCCTTTTACATCCCGAGCAAAATGCCGGAGTCGATTTACGTGCCTGTTCGTTTTATGGACAGGAACTTTGCGCCGGTCATTTTTGTCCCAGCCATCATTTTATTCCGCAGTCTCAATCTAAAATTATGATAAAAATAATTGATGATTGGTACCTTTACGGTCTCGTTTTGACCGATATTGATCTGGTTACCCAGTACTTCCGTTTGATTGCAGATAGAGTAGGTGCGGAACTTAAACCGGAAGTATTCGATAATGTATCTTTGAAAAATATTGCTCTGGAATATTTTAACTGGAAAATTAACTGGCCTTTTCGTTCGCTGGAAACCAACCGGCTGGGTAAATATTTCTTTGACGGATCGCAATACATGATCAGTTATATTGACTACGCGAAGTTTGGCCGGGAAGTATCTCCGCTTAATGCTATTTTTTTGAGTCTTTCTTCCTCATTTAAAAATAATGAGGAAATTGATGCGGCGGAGCTGCTGATCTGGTCGAATATTGAAAATTTCATTTCTACATACCGGAGTATTTTTTATTGACATAATACAACCATTTTGACTAAAAGAAGCATATGAGAATTGATAAGATATGAAACTAAGTATAACGCACGCGTTAATATATCGGTTAATATTAATTAAAGAAGAGTTTATATAATGAATGAAATATCCAGAGAAATCCTTTTCTCCCGTG
>DCVU01000088.1 GCA_002327415.1 Smithella sp. UBA2180 | reverse complement strand
AAACCGCAGAAAGTTTTCACGCTGGACAGGTTGTTTAAAAACAACGACAAATTAAAAACAAATACCGCGCTGCAAATGAAAGACGCGAGCATTGAATTTAAAGTAATCTGAGGAGCGAAACCATGTCTAAAAAAACTTTAGTGCCCATGGGAAGCAAATCATTTGAAGGTCTAAAGAAAATAAATGAATATGGTGCGGAGTATTGGAGCGCGCGGGAAATTCAACCTCTTCTTGGATATACGCAATGGCGGCGATTTGAAGACGCCATCAAGCGAGCGATAACGTCTTGTAAAAGTTCAGGTAATGAGCCTTCCCATCACTTTGCCGGCGCCGGCAAACCGATCGAAGGGGGAAAGGGCGCGGTGCAATTAGTTGATGACTATCATTTGTCCCGCTTTGCCTGTTATTTAATAGCCCAAAACGGCGATCCCCGAAAACCGGAAATCGCTAATGCTCAAAAATATTTTGCCATTCAGACTCGGCGTCAGGAAATGTCAGACGCTGTGGCCGCTGATCTAGAAAGGCTGGAACTTCGCAAAAATGCCGCAGAAGAATTTAAAGCTCTTTCGGGCGCCGCGCGAGAAGCAGGGGTAAACGACAAGATGTTCGGCGTTTTTCATGATGCCGGATATAAAGGAATGTATGGCGGCATGGGACGCGATGCTATTAAACGATTCAAAAAAATTCCGGAAAAAGAAAATCTGATGGATAGAATGGGCACAACCGAACTTGCCGCCAATCAGTTTCGCATGACCCAGACGCGTGATAAATTAGCGCGTGAAAAAGTAAGAGATCAACGGATTGCCATCAAAACTCATGAAAGTGTTGGCAAGGAAGTCAGGGACGCTATTGAACGCATTGGCGGCACGCCGCCTGAGCATTTGTCTCCAGCCGAACATATAAAAGTTGTTGAAAAAAGAATAAAGAGCACGTCGTCTAAGCTGGAACTGGAAGATAAAGACGCCAAGGGATTGACCGGAAATCCCGAAGATAAATAAAAAAGTTTTTTAATGCAAAAGGTGTAAAAATCCGTGAAACTCCATTTCGACCCTAACCAGGAATTCCAACGCGATGCGATCAATTCCATCGTCGGGATTTTTGAAGGCCAGCCATTAAATCGCAGCGATATGGATCTATTGTTTGCCGATCCGCTTTTTCAGGAAGCGGGCATTGGCAACCGGCTGACGCTTGATAATGATCAGATTCTCAAAAATGTCAATACCGTGCAACAGGCCAACGGCCTTGCCGTTTCGAATCAGCTGGACGGCATGAATTTTTCCGTGGAAATGGAGACAGGCACGGGGAAAACCTATGTTTATCTGCGCGCGATCTATGAACTGAATAAGAAATATGGATTTAAAAAATTCGTCATAGTTGTTCCCTCCATTGCCATCCGCGAGGGCGTGCTGAAAAATCTGGAAATCACTTATGATCATTTTCAGAATCTTTATGACAAGACGCCGGTCAACTTCGATGTTTACGATTCCAAGCGTGTCTCCAATCTGAGAAGCTTCGCTATTAACAATAACATTCAGATTCTGGTCATCAATATTGATTCCTTCGCCAAGGATGAAAACATCATCAATAAACCCAATGACCGGCTGACGGGCCTTAAGCCTGTTGAATTCATCCAGATGACAAAGCCAATTGTTATTGTGGATGAGCCGCAAAACATGGAAACGGAAATCAGAAAAAACGCCATCGCCAACCTTAATCTGCTTTGCACGCTGCGCTATTCCGCCACGCATACCAATCGTTACAATATGGTTTACAGCCTTGATCCGGTGAAAGCTTATGATCTGGGGCTGGTCAAGCAAATAGAAGTCGATTCCATCGTGACGGAAAACGATTTTAATGAAGCATTTATCGCTTTGGAAAAGGTTACAGCGACAAAAACAACAACATCAGCGAAAATCAAAATAGACGTCAATACAAATGACGGCGTAAGGCGCAAAACCGTGACGGCAAAGGTTGGCGACGATTTATACGATTTGTCCAACAGACGCGACATTTATAAAAGCGGTTACATCATCAACGGCATTGACGTGAGCGATGGTTTCATAGAGCTTGCCAATGGTGAAACTGTTTTTGTGGGCGATGCAAAAGGCGGCCTTACCGACGAGGTGATGAAAGTCCAATTAAGAAAGACGATTGAGGAACATTTCTTAAAAGAAAAAAAGTTTAAAGACAAAGGCATCAAGGTGCTTTCACTTTTCTTTATCGACAGGGTGGCCAACTATCGCAGTTATGGCATGGACGGTAATCCGGTCAAAGGAAAGTTCGCTCTCTGGTTTGAAGAAATATTCAGGGAAATGTCCGGCAAAAGTTCATACAAGGGGCTGCTGCCATATCAGGTGGAAGAAGTCCACAACGGCTACTTTTCGCAGGATAAGAAAGGGAGCTGGAGCGACACAAAAGGCAATTCACTGGCCGACGACGATACTTTTAAATTAATCATGAAGGACAAGGAAAGACTGCTCGATATTAACGAGCCGTTGCGTTTTATCTTCAGTCATTCCGCATTGCGCGAAGGATGGGACAACCCTAATGTCTTTCAGATTTGCACGCTCAACGAAACGCATTCCGAACTGAAAAAAAGACAGGAAATAGGCCGGGGACTAAGGCTGGCAGTGAATCAGGAAGGGATGCGCATTCAGGATACAAACATCAACAGGCTCACGGTTATTGCCAACGAGGCTTATGAAGATTTTGCCCGGCAACTGCAAACTGAAATTGAAGAAGATTGCGGAGTGTCTTTCCAGGGCAGAATTAAAAACAAGCAAAAGCGGGCTGCCGTGAAATATCGTAAAGGCTTTGAACTGGATGAAAAGTTTAAAGACATCTGGGATCAAATAAAATATCAGACAACCTATAAAGTCGATTACGATTCGCAGGAGCTTATCAAAAAAGCGGCTAAAGCAGTTAAGCAGATGTCCGTAACCAAAAAAGCGATTATTAAAACGACGAAGACTGCTGTCGCTTTCGATAAAACAGGCATAGTAGCCGACATTCGGGCATCATATAACATCACTATTGAAGGAAAGTTTCGCATACCGGATGTTTTGTTTTACATACAGGAAAGAACTGAATTGACACGTTCAACGGTGCTGGCAATTCTTTTACAGTCGGGAAGAGCAGGTGAAATATTGATCAATCCTCAGCTCTTTCTCGATAATGCTGTTGCGGCCATTAATGAAGTGTTGACAGAATTAATGATAGAAGGAATCAAGTATGAAAAGATAGGCGCGAAAGAATATGAAATGCGGTTGTTTGAAGACTATGACATTCACGTCAATGAGCTTACTTTTAAAGTTACAAAGAAAGATAAAACCATCTACAGCAATTTTGTGCCGCTTGATTCCAATGTTGAATATGCTTTTGCCAGAGATTGCGAAGAACGTGATGACATCGAGTTTTATTTCAAACTTCCGTTCTGGTTTAAAATCAACACGCCTATTGGCACATACAATCCTGATTGGGCTCTAATAAAAAAGAACGAAAAAACTGTTTACTTTGTCGCCGAAACAAAGTCTGCCGGTCAAGAACTTCGGATATCCGAAAAGCAGAAAATAAAATGTGGACATGCGCATTTTAACGAATTTGAAGAGATAGAATTTAAGCAGGTTTCCAGCGTCGGCGATTTGGATTGAAATAATCGCTGACAGTTCTATTTAATTTTCTGGATTCCAGTTTTAAATTGAAGCCTCTTCAAATAGGAGTGATTAAGGCTTCACCCCTATTTGAATCTATCAATTATTTTTCTTTCCTGACGCCCTTGAACGGATCATGATCAGCTTTTTGGTCAATCACGGATATGAACCCCCTCCGCTTTGCGGGATTGTTCAACTTACCAATTCCGCTACGCTGCGCTTTCGGAATTGGAGTTTCACAATAAATCTGCCGGTATCCGTATCACGCTTAACCCATCGATCATTATACGGATTATACGTTTGCGAACGATCCGTTACCTGTCCTTGCCTACGATTGTCGCCGTAGGGTGGATTTTTAGCCATAAAGGTTCGCCTCCTTTAATTATATTTTACAGTTTATTACAATTCAGGCGGCCATAAGCCTTCTCTTTCAACTCTCCTTTTTATTACATCAGCGGAAACGCCAAAGGGCTTGCAAATCATTGGAGATATACTTGATAAAACAGCATCTGGATCATTTTCTAAATAATCTATCAGATTCTTCTCTTTAATAATGTTAGAAGCCTGTGTGATTGCATCAACTAAATTTGAATGCGGTACTAGTAAACGCCCAGCGAATTCATTGGCCTGCCACTCAAAATTACTATATTCATTTTCAGGCACGTTAAGGATGAAATATTTCCACGCCGCTGGATCAACTAAATCAAACGCCGCAAATACTTCCTTATGCAAGAAGAAATGACCCAATTCATGCGCAAATGAAAAGCGTAGCCGATTGGCATTTTTCTCATTCATGTAAGAGTCATAGTCAACAACAATAGCTGTTAAGTCCATTTCAAGATAAGCATCCATGTCTATCGAAGATAATAATCCATGCTTCGGTTTAATGAGAAGATCGAGCCGAAATTCAACAATTTTTTCTATGTTGATCGGCAGGGTTCCTTCCGCCCAATAAGTTTTGCGAACATCATCTGCAATAGACCAGAGGTCTTTTTTTATCAATCCATTTACACCTGAACTCGCTAGGTTCCAAGTATCAACCCTCCTTTTTGATCATATCTATTAGCTTGTCCAATTCTTCGGCTGTCGGTTTATCGCTCCTGATTGTGCGAAAGAACATGGGCAGGGCTTTTAAAACATCTGCATCCGAACGGATATCTTCAGGAATAATACCGGCACCGATATTGGCCAGATCTTTCATTTCTTTCCAAGAGTCAGATCCAATTTTAATACCTAAAACACGCGCAATTTTTTTTAACTTTTCTTCATCCTGTGGTGGCGCTAATAAACCGCGTTCGATTTTACTCCAGTTGCTGGCATCCATCTCGGCAAGTTTACAAAACTCCCTAAGGCTTATTTCTTTACTGAGCCTTATTTCTTTGATATATTCTCCATACATAAAGATTCCCCCTATCTTTTTATGTTTTTTAACTCTGTTTAAAAGTAACGCGTGGTAAAATATTAACCACGTGGTATTAATATAACCACACAATGAAAAAGTCAAGCAAAATAAACGGGACAGGTACAATTAACGTATTTTCCAAATAACTTTACGAGGTAATAAAAGAAAAAAACGGGACAATATTACTTTGAGAAAATTTATTCAAATCAAATCCAAATCAGCACGCTCTCGCGCCTGCGCGATATGCTCCTGCCCAAACTGATGTCCGGCGAAGTGTGGGTGAAAATATGAGTTTAGTTTATGGTTTACTTGTATACTAGGAGTTTACAAGATGTTAATTGTTAATATTTGCTTGCCAACATAATTATTATAGTTTATAATGCTTTATAACGCTGACATGTTAAATGTTGTTTTTACGTAATGTTAAATATTACTTGACAGGATGTTAAATAATGGCGGCAATATTCAAACATTTCGATCTTAAACTTATCGAACCATCTTTTGGCTCTAGTCTGACCGATCTGGTTATTG
>DCVU01000172.1 GCA_002327415.1 Smithella sp. UBA2180 | reverse complement strand
ATATTTAATGCCACGGATTCAGGGTATTATTAATGGAGGAGGAACTACCATGGAAAAGTATGCTTTGATTATTGGCGGTTTAATGTTTATCGGGGAAGGGGTCTTAAAATTCTTTGATTTTACATTTTTAGGCATGAATATGCCCTGTGGTGGTTCTCTTATCGTTGTTGGTTTTGGCTTGAGTTTATTTGCATATAAAAATATAAAAAATAAATGAATAGGATAATTTCGGGTAATAACCTCTCAGAATATATTTAGATTGCCACATCCCGACACATCGGGATTCGCAATGACAAACGAGGATTCGCGTAAAAAAGTAAAGGGGTCGGGTCTGCCGTTGACCTTTGGGCGAAAGAGACTAAAAGGTAGCGCAATGGATTTTAAACGTTGATTTCAAAAATAATCCTATCATAATTAACGGAAGGCGTAATATCCTTTTTCTCGTCTTTTGATTTTCGTTTTTCCACAAGACCAACTTGAGCGAGATATTTCACATCCATCGCAATATTCTTAACATCTCTGTTTAACATTCTCGATAATACATGAATAGAAGATGGTTTTTGAGTACGAATTGTATGCAGCACTTCCATGCGCTTTGGAGATAAGGCCCGGCGGAAAGCTTCGACGCTGGTAAAATAAACACCATTATCCTTCTTTATAATATTTCCTTTCTGAAGGGATTTTCCCGTTTCAACGAATTCGTTGAGGGCCGTATGAATATCTTTAATCCCAACTTTAACTTTTTTTATCTTCATAAAATCTCCTTTTGTAATTTTCAATGTCTTTAATGAAATCATCAGAGAGCTTTTTCAGGCTTTTGAATTTATATGCTTCCTCCAAAGCGCCGCTATGACGGTGATGTCCTTTCCCCTCAGCGTTATCGTAACCCAATACACGTTGTCCATTGACAATATAAACCAGAGAGTATTTATAGCCATCCGGCTTATCTGGTGTTGGAGGGACAGCCCAAATTTTGATCTCAACGGTGTTTCCCAATTCATCCGTGATCTTGTCATGTTTAACTATTTTCGCTCTCATTGTTGGTATCATATGCCAATATGAAAAATAAGTCAAATTAGAAATTCAGGTCACTTAGGGGGAAGAGGGAAACATAACAATTAGTTGTCTTGCTCAAAATGGTTGAGTTAATTGTCGAGAAATGAGTGTCAGGTCTTGAAAAATAAGTTTTTCGATAAGCACTCACCTCTCTGGATCTCCCCGAATAAATAAGATTGACAATACATCAACTTTGATGTATTATGTAAAGCAGATTGGAGGTATACTTGTATAACCTTGTATTCTACACAAATGTTCAGGACGATTCGCCTATTGATGATTTCCTGGATAGTCTGGATAAGAAGTCGCGGGCAAAAGTAGCCGCGTTTGCCGACAGGAGTAACAATATGAAAAAAAGTAAAGTTCGTACATTTCAAAGCAGATTAAAAGAGGATATGAAAGACCCGGAGTTTAAAGCTCACTATAAAGAAGAGAGGCAAGCGCTTATGCTCGCGATGAAGATTGCGAAGTTGCGCGAAAAGAAAAGCTTGTCGCAGTTGCAACTGGCAAGGCTCATGGGCACCAGTCAGCAGGCTATCTCCCGGCTCGAAAGCGGCGAGTACGAGGGATTTACGCTCAAGACTCTTGAAAAGATCGCCGAAGTAACCGGGACGCGTGTAGAAATAAAATTTGTTACGGCATAAGAGAAAACCGAATTCGGGGGATACTTAATTCAGGCTTCTTTGTAAAGGATCATAAAGTAATATCAGTGTTGCTAGAGGAATAACGGAAATAATCGGGAAGGTTTTTAGTTAATTGGAAAATACACTTTTAGTTTTATTTTTAATTTTGTTTCTCGGACGGATAATCTGGCGATTTATTTTGCAGCAGCTAAACATCAGGCAGTTGCGCGAGCATGGCAAAGAGATTCCTCCTGTTTTTCAGGGCGTGATTGATGAAGCAACTCTGGCCAAAATGGTGGATTATACTTATGACAATTCACGTCTGGAGACTAAGGAAAGTTTAGTCGAGGATATTCTGGAACTTGCCATATTGTTTCTTTTACTGCCGGTGCTTGTCGGGAAAATCTTTGGGTTGCAGTGGCACTTAATTTGGCAGGCACTGATTTTTTTCGGTGTACTGTCTTTAATCGTTGGTGTCGTGGGAATTCCATTCGACATTTACCACACGTTTGTTTTGGAAAAAAAATACGGTTTCTCTACGATTACATGGAAGCTCTGGCTTACTGATTTGATAAAGTCTGTGATTATTTCGGTTGTCTTAATGGGATTTATGCTTGCCGCGTTTATGGCTTTTATTCTTTATCTGCCGAAGAGCTGGTGGTTTTGGGCCTGGGTGTTTTTTACCGCGTTTGAAATTTTACTGCTCTGGATTTATCCGGTGGTCATAGCTCCGCTCTTTAATAAATATGAACCGATTAAGGATGAAGAGCTGAAAGAAAAAATCATTTCATTACTTGATAAAGTCGGATTAAAGGCCAAGGGAATTTTTCAGGTTGATGAAGGTAAACGCTCCAAACACACCAACGCCTATTTTACGGGCATCGGCAAAACCAAGCGCATTGTTCTGTATGATACGTTGCTTGCTTCGCATTCGCACGACGAAATACTGGCGGTGCTTGCGCATGAAATCGGCCACTGGAAAAAGAAACATATCCTGAAGCAATTAATATTTATGATTGTTTTATCCCTTGTTGGTCTCTATTTTGTTTATCTGGTTGTGAATTGGCCGCCGCTGTACAGTACGTTCGGTTTGAAACAAACTCCTGTTTATGCCGGCTTATTACTGGTTTCGATTTATTTAAGTTGTCTAGGATTTTTCTTTAGTCCATTGGGCGCTATTATTTCACGACGCTATGAACGCGAAGCTGACAAGATGGCTAATGATTTAGTTGGAACTTCCGAACCCATGATTAACGCTCTCAAACGCCTGGCTAAAGACAATTTATCTAATCTGCATCCCCATCCATTATATGTCTGGTTTTATTATTCGCATCCGCCGCTGATTGAGAGAATTGAATATCTAAAAATTATGGATTCCGAAAGGTCATAAAGTGAAAGAAAACTCCTGGTACCTGAAAATTGCGATTGCCCTGATTACTACTTCTGTAATCTTTTATACGGCGCAAATATTTATATTTCATGATGAGCACAACACATTTTTTTATATGCTGCAGGACCTGGCTTTCGTGCCTGTGAATGTTCTGTTAGTTACATTGATCTTGGACAGGCTGCTTAAAAAACGCGAGAAGCAGTCTCTTTTGAATAAAATGAATATGGTGATAGGGGTATTTTTTAATGAAGTTGGTTCTGACCTTATCGGGATATTCGGCAACTGCATCCCCAACATCGGCGAGGTAAATGCAGGGCTTCAGATATCTGCTAAATGGAAAGAAAAAGATTTTAATGGAATCAGTAAGAATTTTGTGATCAATCCTGACCAGTTTATGCTCAACAACGAAAATCTTACTGTCTTGAAGGAGTTTCTTGAGAAGAAGAAAGAAGGCTTGCTCAACATGCTGGCCAATCCCAATCTGCTGGAGCATGACACCTTTACGAATCTTCTCTGGGCGGTATTTCATGTTGCGGATGAACTCGCCCATCGTCAGGATTTTAACAACCTTCCCAAAACAGATGTTGACCATCTAAGAGGCGATATGGTCAGGGCATATAGCCTTATTATATTCGAATGGGCCGCCTATATGAAGCACCTCAAAAAAGATTACCCCTACCTGTTTTCATTGGCTGTAAGGACAAATCCTTTTAATCCTGAAGCGGAGATAACAGTTACATAAAAATACTTGACAAGTGTAACCGTTATGGTTACACTACAACATATGATAAAATCATTAGCTCATAAAGGACTTAAAACTCTTTTTAATGATGGAATTAAAAAAGGCGTACAAGCAAAACATACCGATAAATTATTGGAGGTACTTGATCATCTTGATGCAGCAAATGAAATAAGAGATATGGGGTATCCTGGTTCAGGACTTCACCCCTTACTGCCTAAAAGTGAATCACGTTGGGCGGCATCCGTATCCGGAAACTGGAGAATTACATTTAAGTTTAAAAGTGGTGATGCTTACGATGTAAATTATGAAGATTATCATTAATGAGACTCAAATATTACAAACGAAGTGCGGTAATATTTGCTAGTCGAATTATCCCCGAAGCGTAGCGGGATAAAATTAACAGCCTGTACAACTTGGCACAAAATTAAATAAGTGAGAAGAAAATATGAAAAACAGAAAAAGACCACCGGCGCATCCGGGACATATATTGAAAGTTCATTATATTGAACCTTTAAATTTAACCTTAACAGACTTGGCGAAGAGCCTTAAGGTATCGCGGAAAACTTTATCCAAGATAGTGAACGAACGCGGCGCTATAACTTCCGATATGGCATTACGTTTTTCCAAAGCTTTCAATACGACGCCTGAACTATGGCTCAACTTACAAAACAATTATGACTTATGGCATGCTTCACATGAGACAACTGAATGGCTTGACGTACAACCCATAGTTGCTGTTTATTAAGATATCTCCTGTATTGAAAGTAATTGGTATGGTGTCACCGGATTTCGTAGTTATTCATGAGTCAATCAAAAATTGAATCAACGCCTCGAATCAGAATATCTTCGTTTACTAACTCAACTTTAGATTGACGCTTATTCGAAAGGTGTAATAGTGGGATTGGTTCACGCTACGTTCTTCTTCCTCTTAGAAACCAGATAGCCACAATGGCTAAAACTAAGACTGTAGCCGCATAGG
>DCVU01000068.1:3164-3451 GCA_002327415.1 Smithella sp. UBA2180 | reverse complement strand
AGACAATGGTGCAATTAGCGCCCAGAGAAGCTCCTTTTTTGATTAATGTCGGTTTAATTTCCGACATTCTTTTAATTTCAGAACGGGGATTAATAACATTCGTAAAAACGGCGGATGGGCCGCAGAAAACATAATCTTCAAAGGTTACACCTTTATAAACAGATACGTTGTTTTGTATTTTACAGCCATTGCCGATAGCGACGTCGGGACCGATAACAACATTTTGTCCGATCGAACAATTTTTGCCGATTTTAGAACCAGCGATTATATGGGAAAAATGCCATATC
>DCVU01000068.1:1244-3019 GCA_002327415.1 Smithella sp. UBA2180 | reverse complement strand
ATAAGCAGTTTTTCTTCCCAGGGCAGTGTATCATCAAACACAGCCATTTTTTGATCACCGACAACAACCAGTTTTTGATCTTTAAACGGATGCAGCCAGGAAACAAACACATGAGCTTTCAGGCCGGAAGAAAATTCCAGATGGGTTGTCGTGACATCGGCTATTTTTTTATGCAGATAATTGCCGCCGGTGGCAATGACGCTTTCCGGTTCTTCGCCGGCCAGAGCAAGAATCATCGAAATATCATGAGGCGCGAAAGACCATAAAATATTTTCTTCTCTTCTGATTTTCCCCAGATTCAGACGGTGCGAGTATATGTAATTAATCCTGCCCAGTTCTCCTTCCTGGGCCAGTTGTTTCAATTTAATAAAAGCGGGATGATACTGCAAAAGATGTCCGACCATTAAAACCAAATTTTTCTTTTGCGCCAGAGCAATCAGTTCCGCGGCGTCTTTTTCAGAAAGAGTAAGAGGTTTTTCCACAAAAACGTGCTTGCCGGATTGCAATACCTTCTGCGCCAGTGTAAAATGAGTTTCCGCAGGCGTGGCAATGACAACCCCGAAAATATCATCGCGGGAAAGTAGATCGGTAAACGAAGTAGAAAAGTCACAGGAGGGATAAAGTTTTTGCATTTGATTCAGGGATGCTTTATCTTTATCACAGATAACTTTCAGTGCGTTTAATTCAAAATAATTGCGGATTAAATTCTTCCCCCAATTTCCCGCTCCCAGTATGGCAATAGAAGGATTCCTTTTTTTATTGGTCATAATTTATTTATTCTCCACAAAAGCCGTCATGTTTTGTAAAGCCTTTCATTATCCTGAATATCCATCCACATTGCAAATAAAAGAGACTGGAAACTGCTGGTAAAAAAGAAGAAGAAAGCCAGCATTGTTGCCGGTGATACTGAGCCGCCGGAAAGAACAATGGAGATTATTTTGAAACCATATGGCACAGTGCAAATTCCAACTAAGAAAGAGAAATGATAGAGTAGGAAAAGTGGATGAAAATCGCGAAATAGATACTTGATCCATAATCTCTTGAAAAAAGATTTAAAAAGCAGCCAGGAAATACGTGGAATTACCTTCGCCACATTCATTTTGGACCGTTCACCGATATTATAAACCGGTTTAATTTTAACTTCTTTTAAAGTACAGAAAGCAATGTTCAATTTTACCAGCATGTCATTGGGCATTCCGTAGTTTTTGTAGATATCATGAAGTCTGATTGCGCTCAGGGCGGGAAGAGAAATAGCGGTATAGCCTGTTTGAGTATCGGAGACATGCCAGTAACCGGAGGCTATTTTGGTCAATATTGACAGGATGGAATTACCGAAATAACGGGTTTTGGGCATGACCAGACGCGCGCCGCCGTGAATGAGACGGTTGCCTTTGACATAATCAACTTCTTCCTTTAGGACCGGCAGACAGATTTTTTCCAACTCCGCCGGGTCCATCTGACCGTCGCCGGCCATAACAGCGGTACAGTCGATATTGTTATCCAGACACCATTTATAACCGCGGGCAATAGCTGATCCCACGCCGCCGTTTATTAAATTGTTGATTAAAATTATACGGTCGGATTCGGGGTGAGTATTGGCAATTTCCGAGGGAATAAAATATTTTATATCGGTTTCTTGTTTTTCTTTGAGCAGATTTTCAGCTCTGTTGTATTTATTTTTGTTATTATCAACAGTGTTATTTTTTATGATTGTTTGAGAGGGTTGTTGCTTGCTGATATAATCTAAAACGATGGCGGCTGTATGGTCTGTGGAA
>DCVU01000068.1:957-1153 GCA_002327415.1 Smithella sp. UBA2180 | reverse complement strand
TATAAAAAAGAGCGCATCTGCCATGTTGATGAAACCGCTATGCTTGTTCTACTATAAAGATTGAGATTCAATCGAAGCCGAATTTACTTGATATTAGATTGCCGAGGTAATATTATCAACTAGAATATAGTAGAATATAGTGAGAGCGGCATGTTACATATTGAGACCTTTGAATAATTATCAAATTGTCATTTCG
>DCVU01000068.1:550-911 GCA_002327415.1 Smithella sp. UBA2180 | reverse complement strand
AAGCTTATGCAATGCTTGTTGAAGAGTATAAATCACCTGTTTATAATTTAGCTTACCGGATGACCGGAAACTCGTCAGATGCCGATGACCTTACTCAGGAGACTTTTATCCGTGCTTATAAGTATTTGTGGCGTTATGATTCAAAACGGAAATTCTTTACGTGGCTCTACAGCATTTCACTTAATCTGATAAAAAATCACATTAAAAAAAATAAAATTATTTCAAAAGGGGTCGATGGAATCAGAATTCTTTCTGCAGAACAAAGCAATTCTTTGCAAGATAGGCAGTTCATCGAAAATCACGATATAAATGTTTATTTGCTGCAGGTTCCCTATAAACTGAGAAGTCTTATAATTATGAA
>DCVU01000068.1:0-499 GCA_002327415.1 Smithella sp. UBA2180 | reverse complement strand
TCCGATTTGACGCCGGCTATAATGCATAAAATTAGTCGAATCAATGAACGACGTTATGCCTGGATATGGAGAAGAGCATTTTTTCTGATTAAAGATATATTTGCCACATCGCCAACAAAAGAGGAATGTGTTATGTCTTTTATATCGATGGGGTTTTTTTATCTGATTTTTGGTTTGATTCTTTTATTTTTCATAAAAAATGCACCAGCAAATTCAGAGATGAATATCTGGTTAAAATCACAATCACCAGTATTCATTCTAGTTGCTTTATGGCTTACTGTTCTGGGTAGCACTTTATGGTTTATGGGAAGAAAGGCAGTTCCATTTGCCCGCTGGGGATTAGTTATATATATATTAATATTTGTTGTCAGCACGATGGTGATGTCATCGGGTGGAAATTTTGCATTACTGTTGGGAACTGTTTTGTCAACAGGTGCGCTATTTACAGGAATATCGCTTAATTTTTCCGTAGAAAAATATGGATGCGCGTCAAATGTGA
>DCVU01000040.1:6939-8856 GCA_002327415.1 Smithella sp. UBA2180 | reverse complement strand
GCAGCCAGAATAATTATTAGAAAGGGATCTGCCGGAAACCTGGTCGTGATTATACCGGAAATATACGCACCCATACCAAAGAAGGCAGCGTGGCCGAGTGAAATCTGCCCGCCATATCCCAGCAGTAGATTCAGAGCCACAGCCAGCATGGTATTGATGCCGACGAAAACAAATACATTTAAAAGATAATTACCTTTTAAGAAAAGCGGCGCTACGAAAACCATTGTCGCAAAAATTAAAAAAATAAGTATTTGTTGTTTTTTCCCCAAGTTAAAACCTTTCAGTTTCCTTTTTCTTGAACAATCCTTCCGGCCGGATAAAGAGAATTAGCAGCAAAATGATAAAGGCAATTGCGTCTTTGTAACTGGCGGAGATATAACCGGCGCCTAAAGATTCCAATAACCCCAGTAAAAGTCCTCCCATCACAGTGCTCAACCCGCTGCTCATTCCGCCGATAATCACCGCGCAAAAACCTTTCAGCCCGAGCATGATGCCAACGTCATAGGAAGTCATGGTCAGCGGTGCGATGATTATTCCGGCCATGGAACCGATAGCCGAACTGATGGCAAACGATAGCAGAACCATATTTTTGACATTGATGCCGACCAACCCGGCCGCCTGCGAATTATAAGCACAGGCACGCATGGCCTTACCGGCAATACTGTAATTAAAAAATATTCTACTGGCAATGATGGTTAAAACAGTTACGGCAAAAATCCAAAGATGTTGAGGAAGAATAGTTGCACCGGCGATATAAATGGGATCATTACCGGAAAAAGCAGGCAAAGCATGAGTATCCTTTCCCCAGATAAGCATCGCTGCCCCGCGGATAAAAATGCTGGCTCCGATAGTGATAATAATCAGGCTAAGCGGCTTCGCGTTTTGAAGAGGTCTGATGGCAAGACGTTCAAAACAAACACCGATAATTGTCGAAATAGTAACAGCCAGAACTATTGCCGGCATGATCGACAGTTTTAAAACTGTAATAAAAAAAACCGTCAATATACCACCGAGCATCACGAACTCGCCCTGCGCAAAGTTTATGATACCGGTGGCATTATAAATCATGGCAAAGCCAAAACCAATCAGGGCATAAATAGCGCCGTTAGAAAGGCCGGATAAGATGTATTGAAATAATTGCCGGGAATTATCCATTATTCGATAAATATTAACGCGGCGCGGGCATTATTACCGCCCGCGCCGCTCACATAAGTTTTACTTATTTATGTCACTTAATCACTATTTAATCAACTTCCAGTCACCTTTTACAACCTGAACCAAAACAAAAGCGTCACTGGTGAGACCTGCATGATCCTGCGGAGAATAAGTAAAGGTTCCGCCGATACCAGCGAAATTTTTCGTCTTCTCTAGCTGATCCCTAATCGCCGCGGGAGAGAACCCTGCTTTTTCCATGGCGCCCTTTAACAGCATGACCGCATCACAGGCATGGCCGCCGAAATGATCGCCTTCCACTTTGTAGCTTTTCTTGTATTCATTCACATAGTTTATCAGCGCTTTCTTCTGCGGATCTGATTTGGGCAGCTGATCGGCTACTATAACTTTTCCAGAAGGAAGAATGATTCCTTCCGCGCCTTCACCGGCAAGCTCGATAAATTTTTTGGAAGAGACTCCGTGACTCATATACAAGGGGATTTTTATTCCAAGTTGTTTGACGTTTCTGGCAACTTTGGCCGGACCGGGATTGGTTCCCCAGCAGATAATTGCCTGAGCTTCGCTATCGCGGATTTTTGTTAATTGAACCGTCATATCG
This sequence comes from Smithella sp. UBA2180, assembly GCA_002327415.1. Lineage (GTDB taxonomy): Bacteria > Desulfobacterota > Syntrophia > Syntrophales > Smithellaceae > Smithella. The sequence goes on along the minus strand of DCVU01000040.1, from coordinate 7,085 downwards.
TCATCTTTGGGACCATACGTTTCGTCCGAAATTATCTGCATGCCAAATTCTTTAGACTGTAATTTAAGCTGTTCCCTGCCTGAAGAACCGAAACCATCCGAAACGGTGAGTATCGCTACTTTAGCAATTTTTTGTTTCTGCAAATA
>DCVU01000040.1:0-6913 GCA_002327415.1 Smithella sp. UBA2180 | reverse complement strand
TCATCTTTAATTAACTTATTGACTCCTTGTACAGCCTTGGTGGCATCACCCTGAGTATCATAGACGACAAGTTCCAGCTTACGCCCCTTTATTCCGCCTGCTTTGTTTATCTGGGCCACCATCATTTCCGCCGTATTGCGCTCCGGCTCACCGAGGAATGAAGCGGGACCGGACACAGAAAACAAGGCACCGATCTTTACAGGTTCAGCGGCAAAAGCTATTGAGCCAAGTAATAAACAAAAAAATGAAACCAAAACTATCCTGAAAATACTTTTTGACATACACACCTCCATTTTAAAAATTTAGTCACCTAATCAAGCACAAAATAACATAATATAATTCACCCGGTTGCTTTCTATATAACAGGTATCCTTATAGTAAATGTTGTTCCCCTTCCTACTTCACTTTTAACCGTAATATCTCCCTTATGTCTTTGGATAATTTCATAGGTAATGCTTAAGCCCAGACCGGTTCCCTTACCAATATCTTTAGTAGTGAAGAAAGGCTCAAATATTTTACTTAAATTCCCTTCCGGAATCCCACGGCCATTATCAGATAATTCAATCCAGATTGACTGGTTTTTGTCCCTTGTTTTAATTGTAATTTTACCTTGTTCTTCAATGGAGTTAACGGCATTGATTAAAAGATTTACAATTACTTGATTTATCTGATGAGGATGGCACTTAGTAAGAGGCAGAGTACCGTAATCTTTCTTCAGGGTAGCTTTATATTTTAATTCGGGCCAGACAATACTGGCGGCACTTTCGATACATTTATTGATGTCCGCTTTTTTATACTCTTCTTCATTCATTCTGGAAAAGCAATTAAGTTCGTGGATAATTTTTTTCACCCGTTCCGATCCATCAACAGATTCCGCGATAAGTCCTTTTACGTCCTCTATAACATGATCAAGTTTTAACTCCTTCCGCTTTTCTTCAATTTTATCGATGGCTTTCATATCCTTAAGAGATTTAATCACCTCTGACTGGGTTTGGATAAAATTAATTAATCTATTAATATACTTATCTAGCGTCCCCAAATTGCTTGATATAAAGGCCATGGGATTGTTGATTTCGTGGGCAACACCCGCGGCAAGCTGACCGATGGAAGCCATTTTTTCTTGCTGCAGAATCTTCAGTTGAGAGGCTTTTAATTCTTCATAGGTTTTACCAAGTTTTTCCAGGGTAAGTTGAATCTTTTCTCTGCTTTCATCGATTTCCTTGTTTTTCTTAATCAGTTCTTCCTGATTCTTTTTTAAGGTATCTTCCATCTTTTTCATCATAAACAAATAACTTTCCTTACCAGATAATGAAATAACTATTACATATCCGTTACCAATAGCTTCTGCCTTGGAGATCATAGGTCTCCGGTTAAAGATCTTCCATCCCGGCAGGCATTTTATCCTCGATCATAATTTCGGCAGATACGCCGGGAAGTATTTCCACGGCACGTAATTTATTTTGAATCGTTTTTGATTTTTTCCGGGCATCATCCACGGAATTAGCGGCTTGTTCCAACCGCTTATGCACAGCATCCAGCGTTTCGCCAAATCTGCCGAATGCTGTTTTGACTTCGCCCAGAATTTTCCAGACTTCTCCGGAACGTTTTTGAATGGCCAGTGTGCGAAACCCCATCTGCAGACTGTTTAAAAGCGCAGCGAAAGTGGTGGGGCCGGTAACAACGACATGGTGTTCGCGCTGCAGGACGGCGACCAGAGCCGTGCGGCGGATAACTTCGGCGTAGAGCCCCTCTGAGGGCAGAAACATAATACCGAAATCAGTAGTTTTGGGCGGCGCGAGATATTTCTGAGAAATATCTTTGGCGGCTTTTTTTATGCTTGCCTCAAGCTGACGGACAGCATTGTCCACTGCGGCAGTATCAGATCGCTCCTGAGCTTCCAGCAGGCGCTGATAATCCTCCACCGGAAATTTCGCGTCTACCGGAATCAGCACGGAATCGGCGGGCGAATCGCTCTGACCGGGAAGTTTGATGGCAAATTCCACGAAATCATTTCCGTTTTCCTGTATCTTGACATTCTTTAAATATTGTTCAGGAGAAAGGATTTCTTCCAGAAGCGCGCCCAGTTGCACCTCCCCCCATGTGCCGCGCGACTTGACATTGGTCAGCACCCTCTGCAAGTTGCCCACGTCGGCAGCCAAAGCGCGCATATCCCCCAGTCCCTGATGCACCAGCTCCAGTCTCTCCGATACCTGTTTGAAAGATTCGCCCAAACGTTTTTCCAGCGTGTTTTGCAGTTTTTCATTTACTGTTTCGCGCATCAGGTCGAGCTGGCGGTTATTGTCTTCCTGAATCTGCTTGAGCTTCTCATCAACAATTAATCTGACAGCTTCTATTTTCTTTTCAGTGGCAGCGGTTAGTTCAGAAAGACGCATCTGTACCGAACCCTCGAATGATTTAAATGACTGGGCAAGCTCAGTGCGCTCCTGCTGTGCCTGTACCTGCACCTCCGCCCGCGAACGCGCGATTTCTTCACGCACCGAGCGATCGGTTCGTTCCTGAAAATCCCGCAGATTGTCCAGCCTGCTCACAAGGTTCGCAAAATCAAGAGAACCGCGCGAGGCTCGCCAGTATAACAGGACAAACCCGGCAATCATCAGGACTATAATTATTATGATCAGAACTAATTCCATGTTTTCTCCGCAATTAGCCGGATAAAATTTATCCGTAAAGCGAACACCTTAGAATGACGGATGAATATATCGGTTCAGATACTGGTGTGTCAAGTGAAATGACCAGAGCTGATGACGTTTTCATCAGACGGCGTCTGTATAGCGCCAAGACCTTGTATTGATTAAGGAACACATTTGTAAGTTGCATAATTTACGGCTTTTGGGTATAAAATCGGGCGTCCGTCTGATTAGGCGGATTAAAACATCTTATATTAAGGTTGAACATGGCGAGCAGAATTGAAGTTGGCTTTAAAAACGGCATTCGCGACGCTTTAGGCGAAAAAGTAAAGAAGCGGATTATCGATAATCTTTCCCTTCCAGTTGAAAAAATAAGCACCGTTGAAGTTTATACAGTCACCGGCGACTTGACCAAAGATGAATTAAAGGAGGCTGCCTCCGGCCCTCTTTCCGACTCTGTAATCCAAAACTTTTCCATAAACATTCCTCTGGCCGGCAATTTCGATTGGTTGATCGAAGTAGGATTCCGTCCTGGCGTCACCGATAATGTAGGCAAAACGGCTCGGGAAGCAATTGAACTGTTGCTGGGCAGCAATATCGGCCAACGCAAAATCGGTGTTTATACCTCCCGCCAATACAGGATCTGTGGAGAAATCACCAAAAATGATGTGGAAAAAATCGCTTCCGGCCTTTTAGCCAACGATTTAATCGAGCGCTATCAAATCGTTTCCAAAACTGATTTTAATTTTGCGTGCGGAATGCCCGTTTATATCCCTCAAGTATCAGGCAAAGCTGAGGTTACAGTGGAAGAAATTAATCTAACTGCGGCTGGAATAGATGAACTTTTAAAAATCAGTAAGGATAGGATTCTGGCTTTAAACCTGACGGAAATGAAGGCCATGCGTGATTATTTTCGCAATAAAAAAACTCTCGACACAAGAAAAAAGATGGGGCTTGGTGAGAGCATTACCGATGTCGAACTGGAATGTCTGGCGCAAACATGGTCGGAACATTGCAAGCACAAAATATTTAACAGTCTGATAAACTATACCGACGGAAAAAAGAAAAAAATAATTGATTCGCTCTTTAAAACTTATATTAAAGACTCCACAACAAAAATACGCAAAGCCAAGGGCAGGAAAGATTTTTGCCTTTCTGTTTTTGTTGACAATGCCGGCATAATTAAATTCAATGATGATTTTAATCTGGTTTTTAAAGTAGAGACACATAATTCACCTTCTGCGCTTGATCCCTACGGTGGAGCACTCACCGGTATTGTTGGCGTCAACCGCGACCCCTTTGGCACAGGCATAGGCGCTAAACTGATTTTTAATACCGATGTTTTTTGCTTTGCCTCTCCTTTTCATAAAAAGAAACTGCCGCCTCGTATTCTTCATCCGCGCCGCATTTACGAAGGCGTGCGCGAGGGTGTGGAGCATGGCGGAAACAAAAGTGGCATCCCGACAGTCAACGGCAGTATTGTTTTTGATGAACGATTCCTGGGCAAACCGCTCGTGTACTGCGGGACCGCCAGCATAATGCCCGCGCGCATCAAAGGAAAAACCACGCACGAAAAAGAAATCAAATCGCGTGACCTGATAGTCATGACGGGCGGGCGCATCGGCAAGGACGGCATTCACGGAGCGACCTTCTCTTCCGAAGAACTGCACGAAGGATCGCCGGTAACGGCCGTGCAGATCGGCGACCCCATAACTCAGAAGAAAATGACCGATTTTCTGCTCATCGCGCGCGACCGCGGGCTTTACCGCGCCATCACCGACAACGGAGCGGGCGGACTTTCTTCTTCCGTGGGCGAAATGGCCACTTATTCCGGCGGTTGTGAATTAGATCTTACTCACGCTCCTCTGAAATACCCGGGTCTGCAGCCGTGGGAAATTCTCATTTCCGAGGCGCAGGAACGAATGACGCTGGCAGTTGACCCAAAAAAAATAAAACAGTTTTTAGAACTGGCCAAAAAGATGGATGTGGAAGCGACCGTGCTGGGCCGGTTCACCGATTCCGGTAATTTTCATGTCCTCTTTGGCGGGCAAACTGTTGCCTGCCTCGACATGGAATTTCTCCACGCCGGCGTTCCTCAAATGACACTTACAGCAAAATGGAAACAACCTAAAAATAGGAAACCGCATTTTGCGCCGCCGCCTGACTTGGGCAAGGCGCTCCTGAAAATGCTTTCCCGTTTGAACATTTGTTCGAAAGAATCGGTGGTGCGTCAATACGATCACGAAGTTCAGGGAGGCTCTGTAATCAAACCTCTGGTGGGTGCCGAAAATGATGGCCCTTCCGATGCCGCAATAATCAGGCCTATTTTGGATTCCATGGAAGGAGTTGTCGTCGCGCATGGTATTTGCCCGCGTTACAGCGATATTGATACTTACCACATGACAGCCTGCGCCATGGACGAAGCAATCCGTAATGCGGTGGCAGTTGGCGCCGATCTTGACCATCTGGCCGGTCTCGATAATTTCTGCTGGTGCGATCCCGTGAAGTCGGTAAAAACACCCGATGGCGAATATAAACTGGCGCAACTGGTGCGCGCTAATATGGCTATCTACGATTATACAACAGCCTTCGGAGTGCCTTGTATTTCCGGCAAGGACAGCATGAAAAACGACTACCAAATAGGTAAAACGAAAATTTCAATTCCTCCGACGCTTCTTTTTTCTGTTATCGGTAAAATTAAGGATGTACGCAAAGCCATTACTATGGATGCCAAACGACCGCAGGACCTGGTTTATATCATCGGCGAAACAAAAGAAGAATTAGGCGGCTCGGAGTGGTTTGCCTTGCAAAAAGTTATCGGCAATAATGCTCCACAGGTAATTGCCGCAAAAGCGATAAAAATATACCGAGCATTGCATAAGGCTATGCAGTCAGGCATTATCGCTTCCTGCCACGATTGCTCCGATGGCGGACTGGCTATCGCACTTGCCGAAACCGCTTTTGCCGGTGGTCTGGGCATGAACATTGATTTAAATTTTGTTCCTTACCGGGGCAAAAAGAGAAATGATTATATTTTGTTTTCGGAGACTGCCAGCCGCTTTGTAGTTACCGTACATCCGGAAGATAAAAGAAAATTTGAAAAAATCATGGCCGGAAACATCACCCGTGGAATCGGCTTGGTCACCAGCGACGGTTTATTTCAGGTAACCGGCCTGGGCGGCAAATTGATCATTAAAGAAAAAATAAGCAAACTTAAAGATGCTTGGCAAAAGCCTCTTAATTTTTAAAAACAGGATGATTCTATGCCTCGTAAAGTAAAAGCAATCGTATTGACCGGCAACGGCACCAACTGTGAAATGGAAATGGCTCAGGCCTGTAAATTGTCCGGCGCCGATGTCGTCGATATTGTGCATATCAGTGAATTGCTTTACGGGGAGCGGCGTCTGGAGGATTATTCTTTTCTCAATCTGCCGGGCGGCTTTCTCGATGGCGATGACCTGGGTTCAGCAAAAGCCGGCACCAACCGTTTCTTGCATGCCCATATCACAGGCCATAAGGAAATGCTCTTCGCTCAGTTGCTCAAATTTATCAATGCCGGAAAATTAATTTTAGGCGTCTGCAATGGTTTTCAACTGATGATCAAACTCGGATTGCTTCCGGCGCTTGATGACAATTACGGCAGACAGAGCACCACCTTAACCCATAATGATTCTGGACGGTTTGAAGACCGTTGGGTTTATCTGAAGACAAATACGCAAAGCCCCTGTATTTATACAAAAGGTGTTGATATATTGTATTTGCCTGTCCGACACGGCGAAGGTAAGTTTATCCCGGAGAGTTCTTCCATCCTTCAGCAAGTCGAAAAGAAAAATCTTTTTGCGTTCCAATATTGCCAGAAAAACGGCCTGCCCACTATCGACTATCCGGCCAATCCTAACGGATCAATAAATGCCATTGCCGGAATTTGTAACGAATCCGGCCGGCTTTTCGGCCTGATGCCCCATCCTGAAGCTTACTTGTATCGAACCAACCATCCACGCTGGACCAGGGAAAAACTGCCGGAAGAAGGGCAAGGCCTGACAATTTTCCGTAACGCGATAAAGTTTATCCGCAGCAAAAAATTTTAATTTATTATTTCTTGGCTCTATAGTACTGGTATTCGCCGGGCACATCGACCATCTGTTTAAACTCTCTTTCGGCAGCAGCTGTGGCGGATGGGTTAGTGCGGTCAAAAATTATCTCGCGCGCCGTGTCTTCGTCGATAAAATTGAGGTCATTCTCTTTCAGTTGCAGCAAAGTCAGCA
>DCVU01000135.1 GCA_002327415.1 Smithella sp. UBA2180 | reverse complement strand
CCTGTTTGGGTAATCTTTGCGCCGAAATCCTTCATTACGGCAATCGTCAAATCAATATAAGGAGTGGAAACAACGCCTCCCTGCAAAGTTAAATTCATGCCTTTCTGCATATAAGGCGCGCAAAGAAGCAGCGCCGACACGTATTGTGAGCTTTCAATATCCTGAAGGTTTATTTTTCCTCCGCTTAGGCCGTTGGCGTTTATTTCCACCGGCGGACAATTGTTCCTGGTAAGAATATCAGCGCCCATGCCTTGCAACGCTTCCACTAAGGCACCCACAGGCCTTTCGCAGAGCCTCTTTTCGCCGGTTAAAACATATTTGCCGCTGCCCAGACAAACCAGCGCCGTAAGAAATCGCAGCGCAGTGCCGTTATTCCCCAAAAATAATTCTTCACCTTTGTTTATTATTTTACCCGCTGTACCGGAAATAAAATAACCGTCTTCCACGGGCACAATTTGCGCACCCAGTGTCCGCAAGCCGTCAATCAGGTACATTGTGTCCTGAGCAATAAGGGCATTACTAATGAAAGAATTATTTTGCGCCAAGGCGGCAGCCACCAGTGCCCGCTGGGTCAGGCTCTTGGAACCGGGTACATGAACAGTCGCGGATACTTCTTCAAAATGAGCATCGTCATTATTCAATTTGAGTTAACCTCTCCGATATTACTTTTTTCATCAGCGCGCGAGGCGGTTCCTTACCCGTCCAAAGCCGGAGTTGCTCCGCCCCCTGATGAACAAACATATCCAGACCGGGAAAAATATGACATCCCTGTTTTTCGGCATCTGCCAGTAATTTAGTCTTGAGCGGATTGTAAATGACATCCATTACATACTTATATCGTGCTTGCGTTTCTATTTTCACTGGAGATTTATCCACATCAGGATACATACCCACTGACGTTGTGTTGATAAGGCAGTCTCCCTTGATTCGACCGATTTCGGAAAGTAAATAAAAAGAGCATCCGAATTTGCTCGAAAGATTTTTTGCCTTTTCCATAGTTCGGTTGACAATAACCGGGTGTCCGCCTTCCTTAATTATTCCGTAAGCCGCCGCTCTCGCTGTGCCGCCAGCACCAACAATTACAAAAGTTTTATTTTTAATAGTCAGCGCTTTTTTAAGCGTGATAATTAAACCCAGCCAATCTGTATTGTACCCGGCCAGCCGGCCGTTATTGTTGACTATTGTGTTAACCGCTCCGATTTCCAGCGCGTCCTCGTCAACCTCATCCAGATACTCCATAACAGCGACTTTGAGCGGTATAGTAACGCTGGCGCCCCTAATATTCATACCCCGCAGACCATCAATAGCACCTCCAATATCCTGAACACAAAAAGCGCTGTAGTTTTCATCAATACCCATTTTTTTCAAAGCAGCGTTGTGCATAAGCGGAGAGAGGCTGTGCCCCACCGGATTGCCCAGTAAAACGTAATTTTTCGGCAACGACTTGCGCAAAGATAACGTTGGAACCAAAGTCTCAGTGCGTCTACCATTAAACCACTCCTGAAATTGATTCATCTCATAAACGGTATACTGTCCCGGCGCGGACTGCCCCTCACGCTCCAGCGTTGCGAAACTAAGATAACTTCCCATAAAGGGAGCGATGGCCCGGCTGATACCGCCTTTACCTCCCATGCAAAGAGAAATTATTTTTTGAGAACGCTTTCGCGCGTGGGAAATCAAGTTCAGCGTTATTAGATTATCTTCCACAGTCCTGGCCGTGGTTACTACTTTCACTATAGCCGGTTTATACTTCGCACATTGATTAAATATTTCTTTTAGTTCTATCAGCGCCGGAGTTTCTTTAAGATTATGATAGGAAATAATAATCTTGGATTTTCCGCCTTTTTTCGCGCATAAAGATTTAAGTTCATTGATGGCCTTGTTTCCTTCCGCAAGCTCGATATCCACAAAATCAGCGCCCAGTTCGATTGCTTCTTTGAGCAGTGCTAATTTTTCTTCTTTACTCTTCACAGCGCTTTTGATCCGCGCCGCCACGCCGGCACGAGCCGCCTCATCTTTTTTTCGGCATGTAACAATTATTTTAACTGCACCAGAATTATCCCGGATAGTGGAAATCAATTTGGCGAGATTTCCCCTTCCGATTAAATCCATTCTCAATTCAATAAAATCGGCAAGCGGGCAGCTTCTTTCTATGGCATGCAAAGCTTCTTTGTTGGTGCGGGACGTAATAGGAATGCAAATCATAACATCCCTTCCATTTTCGGGTACGAACCTAATATCTTCAGAAAAGTTGTTTTTTCCTTTAATTCCTGCAAACAGCTTTTTACCTGCTTATCTTTTATGTGACCTATAATATCCACGAAAAAGCTGTATTCCCACAATTTTTCTTTTACGGGATGCGATTCTATTTTTGCTAAATTAATTTTCCGCCGGGCAAAGGAAGACAGGGCGCGATGGAGTGAGCCGGGTGAATGGGGTGTGGCAAAAATCAAGGACGTCTTATCATTGCCCGTAGCCGTACTTTCTCCTCTGCCTATAACTAAAAAACGCGTCATATTGGAAGAGTTATCTTCAATGCCTTCAGCCAGTATATTCAGGCCGTACATTTGGGCGGCTAGCAGACTGCCTATTGCCGCTTCATTCTTTTTCCCCCGCACCATTTGAACCGCCGTGGTGGTGCTTTCCGCTTCGCCCAGTATGCAATTGGGCAGATTTGTTTTTAGCCATACCTGACACTGTGCTAATGGTTGTGGATGAGAATAAATTTTCTTAATATCCTTCATACTTTTGGTCGAAGAAATAAGGCACTGGCTGATCCGCAGAAAAATCTCCGCCCTGATTTTCAGCGAGGTTATAATCAGCCGGTCAAGCGTAATATTCACCGATCCTTCCAGAGAATTTTCCACGGGAACAACACCCCAATCTACGGAGCCTTTTTCCACTTCATCAAATACACGATCAATCCTCGGCTGAGGGAAATAATTGCTGGAATCGCCAAAATGTAAACGCGCCGCTTGATGCGTAAAAGATGCTTCCGCGCCAAAAAAAGCAACGGTCGTCGGTTTTTGCAGGCTGCGCGATGCGGAAATAATTTCCCGGAAAATAGATGTTACCGCCTCACGCGGCAGGGGACCGGAATTTAATTCCTGCAAATAACCGTGAACTCTTGCTTCCTGCGCGGGATCATACACCTGTATTCCGCCCTCCCCTTTAACCTTGCCTATCTGGACGGATATCTGCGCCCGTTCATTCAACAAATGGATAATTTCCTTATCTTTTGCTTTCATGTTTTCTCTTAACTGTTCCAGCGGTTTCATCTTTTCATCTCCTCAATCACTGCAGTAATCAGTTTCGGTTCAATGCTTCCACTGATAAAAGGCGTTCCTATCTTCTTTAACAAAACAAAATGGATTATGTCACCTTTTTTTTTCTTATCCATACGTAATGCAGAAATAATATTATCAGCAGAAAAAGACTCCGGTATTTTCCCGGATAAACCTGCGCTGCGGATAAGCGCCTCGATTCGTTTGACTTCATTGCCTTCGAGATAGCTCATTTTTTCGGAAAGACGCGCCGCCGCGATCATTCCCATGGCAACACCTTCACCATGCGTTATTGTATATTGAGACATTGTTTCCAGCGCGTGTCCTAATGTATGGCCAAAATTAAGAATACGCCGCAGACCTTGATCTTTTTCATCAATTTCGACAATCGATTTTTTAATGCGGCAACATGTTTCCACAATATTCAGCAGAAGTTTCGGATCTTTTAATTTTATCGTTTCCATATTGTTTTCCATAGTATGAAACATTTTTTCATCATCAATGATGCCGTATTTGATAATTTCAGAAAGCCCGTTATTAAATTCTTTTTCCGGCAGCGTTTCTAAAAAGCTCAAATCCGTAAAAACAGCGCATGGTTGATAAAATGTCCCCAGCAGATTTTTCCCGTGGGGAAGATCAACGGCTGTTTTTCCACCTATACTGCTGTCCACTTGTGCAACCAGCGTTGTGGGAATCTGAATATAAGGCACAGAACGCATAAAAACAGAGCCAATAAAACCGGTAACGTCACCAACAACTCCACCGCCTAAAGCAAGTAGAAGAGTCTCACGATCAGCTCCTAATTGCAGTAATTTCTCTGCAATATCAAGCACAGTACTGATATTCTTGGAAGCTTCGCCTGCGGGGAATTCGATTAAGTTTACATTTAATCCTACATCTTCTAAACCGGCAAGGAACTTTTTACCGTAAAGACTGCCGACACAATTGTCAGTAATCACCACATAACGCTCCGCTTTATGATCTTTGGCAATAATGAGCGCTATTCTGTCGATTATATCTTTGCCGATACGAATTTCATAAGATGATCGAGATTTCTTATCGAGATTAACTTTTATTGATCGCATATATTTACTCCGTTATTTTAATGTCTTATCGCCGCAGAAATTGCTCTTAATTCGTCCATTAGTTGATAAAACTTCTCCGGCTTAAGCGACTGCGCTCCATCGGAAACGGCTTTTTCCGGCTCCGGGTGAACTTCCACGATAAGACCATCGGC
>DCVU01000043.1:10175-10680 GCA_002327415.1 Smithella sp. UBA2180 | reverse complement strand
TCCATATCTTCCATATCTTCCGCTCTTTTCACCCAGTCTTCAAATTGAATATCCACGCCAAAAATACCTATCATTTGATCCAGATCGTTAACGATGGGCGCAGAAACCGTGAAACATAAAATGCCTGTCATCTTGGAAATAAAGAAATCGGAAACATAAACTTTGCCTGTTTGCCGGGGATTGATAAACCATTCTCTGTCGGATTGATCGGTGCCCACTCCATAGTTTTCATATTTGGCGCGATCGGCAATGTTCGTAATGTTTTTTGTAGTTTTCCGGCCATTCATATCCACTACATATGCGAATTGAATGGAAGGATGTTCATCGACAAAATATTGCATAAGCATTTCCTGCTGTACAGTATCCATGTTCTTCATTAAAGGATGTTCGATAATTTGATCGACTGCTGTAACGGCTGCTTTTTCCGCGATAAATTTTATCTTTTCCAGTTCCGACATAAAATATTCCGGCAGATGCAGACGGACTTTTTTCTCCATCTCTTCAG
>DCVU01000043.1:7530-10072 GCA_002327415.1 Smithella sp. UBA2180 | reverse complement strand
GGTATCGAATATGTTATAAATTTCTTCGCATTTAATGAGACCGTCGGCATGGACACCTGCGCTGGTGACATTGAATCCCAAGCCAACAAAAGGATAGTTGTGCGGAATTTTTACGCCGATTTCTTTTTCAAAATATTCGGCGATATCTGTTATAACTGTTGTGTCGATGCCATTAGTCCCTTTAAGCGCGATGTATTCAAAAATCAAACCTTCAATAGGCGGGTTTCCTGTCCTTTCGCCCAGTCCCAAAAGGGTAGAATTAGCTGCGCTGCAGCCGAAGAGCCATGCCGTTGTGGCATTAATCATGGCTTTGTGAAAATCGTTATGACCATGCCATTCCAGCAGACGTCCGGGAACGCCGGCATCATTTAGAAAGGCATGGACAAGTTTATCAACACTGCGGGGCAGGGCCGCGCCCGGATAAGTAACGCCGTAGCCCATTGTGTCGCAAAGCCTGATTCTTATATCAATGCCACTTTCTTCCCTAAGTTTCATCAGTTCCTGAGCAAAAGGAATACAAAAACCATAAACGTCTGCACGGGTGACGTCTTCAAAATGGCAGCGGGGAATTATACCTAAATCCAGAATGGATTTGACCACCGTAAGATAATCGTTCATGGCCTGGCTTCTTTTCTTGTTCAGCTTGAGAAAAATATGATAATCGGATACAGAGGTCAGCAGGCCTGTTTCTTTTAACCCTAATTCCTTTACCAACGGAACATCTTCTTTAGAGGCTCGTATCCATCCGGTTATTTCCGGGTAACGCAGGCCCAGTGCCTGACATTTTCCCACGGCTTCTTTATCTTTTTTACTGTAAAGAAAAAATTCCGATTGACGTATTACACCATTGGGGCCGCCCAGTTTACTCATTAACTCAAATATTTTGACAATTTGTTCCGCCGTGTAAGGGGGGCGGGATTGTTGTCCGTCACGAAAAGTCGTATCCGTTATAAAAATTTCTTTTGCCGGACGCGGGGGAATAATTTTGTTGTCGAAAACAATCTTGCTTACATCAGTATAAGGAAAGATTTCTTTAAATAAATTTGGTTTATCCAATTCTTTTAATTTGAATTTCTTGATTTTTTTGGTAGTCAGTTTTTTTTCACTCTTGGATTTAAACATCTTTTTCTCCAATTTTTTGCGATTAAACAATTTTCAATGATAACTCCATTAATTGCTCTATGCTGACCTTGGAAGGAGCATCAGTCATCAAACAAGCTGCTTTTTGCGTTTTCGGGAACGCGATCACATCGCGTATCGATTCTGCCCTGGTCATAATCATAGTGAGTCTATCCAGGCCGAAGGCCAGTCCTCCATGGGGGGGAGCTCCATACTCGAGGGCATCCAGCAGAAATCCGAATTTCATCCTTGCCTCTTCGTCTCTCAATTTCAGCGCACTGAAGACCTGAGACTGCACATCTTTATGATGGATACGAATACTGCCGCCGCCGATTTCCGAACCGTTAAGTACGAGGTCGTAGGCTTTGGCGCGAACTTTTCCCGGATCAGTAATCATCAGAGGCAGATCTTCCAGAAACGGCGACGTGAACGGGTGATGTGTAGAGACAAAACGTTTTTCTGTTTCCGAATATTCCATCAGCGGAAATTCCGTAATCCAGGTGAAGGCCAAAGCGTTGGGATCAATCAGATTCAATTTCTTCGCCAGGTTTATCCGTAAATTGCCGAGCGAGTCGTTGACGACACGTGGAGTATCCGCGACAAAGAAAATAATATCGCTTTCTTTAGCGTTCATTGCTTTGCTGATGCCTTCCACTTCCTCAGGTTTAAAGAATTTAAAAATGGGCGAAGTCCAGTCGGCGGCATTTACTTTGGCCCAGGCAAGACCCTTCGCTCCGTAAATGGCCACGAAATCTTTCAATCCGTCTAAGTCCTTGCGGGAAAGAGTGGAGGCTTGCTCGGCTTTAATCGCTTTGATCACTCCGCCGGAAGCCGCAACTTCCGCGAAAAGTTTGAATCCTGAATCTTTGACAATGGCGGTAATATCTACGAGCTCCATGCCGAAGCGCACATCGGGATTGTCTTTACCATAGCGGCCAATCGCGTCGGCGTAGCTCAGTCTGGGTAAGGGCAGGGTAAGCTCCTTGTTCAGACAGGCTTTAAAGATGGTTTTCATCAGACCTTCCATCATATTCATAATATCTTCTTCAGTAATAAAAGACATTTCCACGTCGATCTGAGTAAATTCCGGTTGACGGTCAGCGCGCAAATCCTCGTCGCGGAAACATTTGACTATTTGATAATAGCGGTCGAAACCGGAAACCATTAAAAGTTGTTTGAACAGCTGCGGAGATTGCGGCAACGCATAGAATGTACCCTTGTTGATACGGCTGGGGACAAGATAATCGCGCGCGCCTTCCGGTGTGCTTTTGCCCAGAAAAGGCGTTTCCACTTCAATAAAACCGTTTTCATCAAAATAGCGACGGGTGGCGGCGGCCAGACGACTGCGTAAAAAAAGGTTTTTTTGAATCATCGGACGTCGCAAATCAAGATAACGGTATTTAAGGCGGATATTTTCCGAAAT
>DCVU01000043.1:3666-7477 GCA_002327415.1 Smithella sp. UBA2180 | reverse complement strand
AACAAATTCAGAGCGAATTTTATGCGCTTCGCTGTGGGCATTTCCGGCCTCAGGGTTGAAAACAACCTGTACTATCCCTTCGCGGTCGCGTAAATCAATAAAAATAACTCCACCGTGATCACGGCGGCGATGCGCCCAGCCCATCAGAATTACTTCCTGCGAGACCATAGAAATATCAATGTTTCCACAGTAATGTGTTCTTTTATCTTTAGTTAAAAACTCAGCCAATACTTTTACCTCTCTTTAATAATTTTAATTATTGCTTCCAGTATTCCATCCAGAGGAACTGTCTGTTGGTCTTTTGTCTGCATGTTTCTCAATAGAACTTGTTTTTCATCAATTTCCTTATCTCCGAAAATAAGAGTAAAGGAACTGTTTAACTTATCCGCCTTCTTTAACTGGGCTTTCAGACTCGTGTCTGCGTAATCCATTTCCGCTGAAAATCCTTCGCGCCTCAGTTCATTGGTCAGGCCAAAAGCCATTTTCTGGGCTTTTGCGCCCAGCGCCGCAATAAATAAATCAGTTTTAAATTTATTACTTCCTTCTTCCGGCAGGCAGGCTATGAGACGTTCGAAGCCGACGGCAAAACCAATTCCGGGAACTTCCGGTCCTCCCAGATCACTGACCAGGCCGTTATATCTACCGCCACCCGCAACGGCGTTTTGCGCGCCCAGTGCGTTCGTTTTTACCTCAAAAGCTGTTTTAGTATAGTAATCCAGTCCGCGAACCATCCGGGAATTGATATTAAAAGAAGTATTTAAATCATTGAGCAGGGATTGTACCTGTGAAAAATGATTTTCGCAATCAGAGCATAAAAAATCAAGAATTCGAGGCGCATTGGCAATAATTGCGCCGCAGGCTTCCACTTTGCAGTCAAAAACACGCAGCGGGTTGGCGTTAATACGCCTCCGGCAGTCAGGGCAGAGCTTTTCTTCGCTTCCCTTTAAAAACTTAATAACGGCCTGAGAAAATGAAGGACGGCAGGCGGGACAGCCAAGAGAATTGATTTCCAATTCAAGATTATTTAATCCGGAGATAGTTAAAAAATGCATCAACATGAAAATTATTTCCGCATCGGATTGCGGTCTGTCTTCGCCAAAAAGTTCAACATCAATTTGATTAAACTGACGGAAACGCCCTTTTTGCGGTCTTTCGCGACGAAACATCGGTCCGATTGTAAAAAGTTTGGTTATTTGTTGATCGGCGGACATATTGTGTTCTATATAGGCGCGGATAACTGAGGCGGTAGCTTCCGGCCGCAAAGTTAGAAATTCAGAGTCCCGATCGGCGAAGGTGTACATTTCCTTTTCGACAATGTCTGTTGTTTCCCCGATGCTCCGTTTGAAAAGTTCTGTTTTTTCCATAATGGGAGTGCGGATTTCACGAAAGCCGAAAGAGTTGAAAACCCGGCGGGCAATAAACTCGACTTCCCAGAAGCGGCGGGCATCTTCCGGTAAAATATCTTTAAATCCTCGAATTGCTGTAATTTTATCCATAATTTAGACCTATAATTTAAAACAAAATTTTCTAACATATTCAGTTATTCTTGGCAATGGGGAAAATGTTCATTTACTCTGTCATTTCTCGCGGAGAGACTGTGCCATAATTGCATTTATTGATTGTAGGTATGAGTAATGTCCCCCGCTGGCGGGGGCAAGGGGGTGGAATTATTTGAAACATACTTAATATTATTAGTCATTTACGATTTACGGGAATTTTATCCACCTCCGTCACTGCGTGACACCTCCGCCAGCGGAGGACATTAAATGGTTATATTTATTCTTGCGAAACAGTCTCGGAGGCGGTAATCCAAGTGAATATCCTGATAACCTGAAGGTCGGTCACACGTCCTCCACCCTACAATTTCAATTTCCAATGACGGAGAGAATAGGCGGATATTTTTTAACTGAAGGCAAAGTTTTTTTCTTGAAATAATTTCAGGCAGGCATCCACGACATTGGCGTCATAAAGAATGCCTTTATTTTTGGAAATATCATCCAGAGCAAAATCAATTCCCAGTGAGGGCCGGTAAGGGCGATGAGAAGAGATGGCTTCCACGACGTCGGCAACAGCTAGAATCCGCGCCTCCAATAGAATAGCACTTCCCTGAAGATGATTTGGATAACCTGAGCCGTTCATTCGTTCATGATGCTGAAGGACTGTATCGGCCACGGGCCAGGGGAATTCGATATCCTTCAAAATATTATATCCTGACGGGGAGTGAGTTTTTATTAAGTTGAATTCCAATTCGGTAAGTTTTGTAGGTTTGCTGAGAAGCTCCGAGGGAACGGATACCTTGCCAAGGTCGTGGATGATGGATGCGGTGTAAATGAAATCCTGCTGATCTGTTGTTAAACCCATTTCTTTGGCAATCGCGACAGCCAGTTGCGCTACTCGCTGTTGATGGCCGTATGTATAGGGATCGTTAGTTTCTACAAGCAGTGCGATTGATTGCACTGTAGCCTGCAATGTCTTTTTTATCCGGTTGTAACTTTCAAGACGTTCTTCCTCCAGTAACTTGTGTTCGGTGATGTCAGTTAAAAAATTCAAGGTAGCCGGTTTTTTATTCCATTCAATAGTAGTGGCATTCAGTTCTGCCCACTTTAGTTTTCCGTCCGGGTTAATAATTCTGAAAGAATAAATAGCAGGGACATTCCCTACCTTTAATCTTTTTGTGATGTACTCGGCGACAGTATTGCGATCTTCGGGATGTATAAAGTTCGTAAAAGCTCCGGACGTCAGAGTTTCTTTGGAATATCCTATTTGTTCGGCGGCGGCGTCATTGGCAAAAACTACGTTCAGATCCTGAGTGATGATAATGGCTTCATGTGCATTTTCCACAACAAGACGATACCGCTCCTCGCTTTCCCGCAGATTCTTTTCGGCTTGCTTCCGTTCTGTAATATCGGAATAGAGCGCCTGAAAAAGTATTTCTCCATTCCATAGCACTTGTTTGCGGAATACTTCCAGATAGCGAATTTCACCATTTTTACGAATGATGGCTAGTTCATAATACGGAATGATATCACCGCACTTTCTTCTTTCTTCTCTTTTTTGGTGTTCGGCATAGCACTCCGGGGTGTATCTTTTTTTGAGGGGTATCTGAAGTAGTTCTTCAATGCTATCGTAACCGTATATATTCAAAAATTCCTGATTGGTGTAAAGTGTTTTACCCTCTGTGGAGACAATGCGAATACCCAAAGGTGAATTATCGAGAGAATGGCGGAAGTTTTCTTCGCTTTTTTTCAGCAGTTCATCTGCGGTTTTCTTTTCCTGTCTTATTTTTGCTTCGCGGATTTCTCTTTCTATTGTGACTACAAGTTTGGCGAGTTTGTCTTTCATCAGGAAGTCGTGTGCTCCTGATTTCATCGCCGCCACTGCCGTATCTTCACCGATGGCTCCGGATACAATAATAAAGGGAACGTCGATTATTTTTTCTTGTACTATTTTAAGTGCGGCGGGTGCACTGAAACGCGGCATTTTATAATCACAAAGGATAACATCCCACTGTTGACTATCCAGAGCGGCTTCCATGGTTTCGGTGGTTTCCACCCTTTGCCATTCAGGTTCATAGCCGCCATTTTGCAACTGACGAATCAATAACTTGGCATCATCATCCGAATCATCGACGATTAGAACGCGAAGCGAAACATTCATTTGATCTCCTTCACGTTATAACAAGTTGGGGCCTTCGTTTGAAGATATCAGCATAATAATAGGAATCCGTTTTGTTCTTTCATCGACTTTCAGCTTTTTTTGTATTTCAATACCATTTATTTTAGGAAGTTTCAAGTCCAGCAAGTAATATTTT
>DCVU01000043.1:0-3660 GCA_002327415.1 Smithella sp. UBA2180 | reverse complement strand
TGACGGTTGAGAATGCGCCGCACTGTAGCCAGCCCGATTCCAGCGCCGGGAAATTCATCATCGGCGTGCAGGCGTTGGAACGGGGCGAAAAGCTTGTCTGCATAGGCCATATCGAAACCGGCCCCGTTATCGCGGATGAAATATATTATTTTTTTTCTGTCCTTCTTCCATAATCCGAATTCGATAACGGCTTTTGCCTGCTTTTCGGTAAATTTCCAGGCATTGCCCAGCAGGTTATCAAGGGTGATACGCATTAATCTCAAATCCGCCTTATCTTCCAGACCATCGGCGATTTTTATCTCAACATGCCTTTGGGGCTGAGACTTATGCAACTCACTTATTACTGATCGGGCAAGCAGAGAGAGATTTACTTTCTCCATGTTCATTTCAATTCGTGTAATCTGGGAAAGCTGCAGCATATCTTCTATAAGATCAGACATCTTTCTTGTGGCGGTCTTGATTCTTGTCAGGTAATCCCTGCCTTGTGCATTGAGTTTTTCATAGTAGTCTTCCAGAAGCGCCTGACTGAAACCTTTAATTGACCGGAGGGGGGCGCGCAGATCGTGGGAGACTGAATAGGAAAACGCCTCCAGTTCCTTGTTGGCCGCTTCGAGATTAATCGTACGCTCACGCACCAGCTCTTCCAGGTGATCGCGGTATTTTTTCAGTTCCTTCTCCGTCTTATTGCGTTCGGTGAGGTCTATTCCAATCCCCATAAAATAGGACTGATCATCTACTTCAAATTTTGTGCCGGTAAGGAAGAAGGGTATCTGACGGCCATCATTCGTCAACAGAGGGGCTTCTATGGAATTTTTACCTTTTTCCATCACCTCGTCTATAGCCATCAAAACAGCCTCTCTGTATTCCGGTACAAACCATTCCGTAACATGACGACCTTTAATCTCTTCGCCATTAAAGCCCAGAAGCTTTTGAAACTGCCTGTTACTGAGCTTCAAACGCTTTTCGGGGTAAGTGAAGAGATAGAAAATTTCGGGGAGGCTATCCAATACTGATTTTGAAAATTGTTGTTCTTGCCGCAACACTTCTTCCGTCCGCTTGCGCTCAGACATATCTCTAAAGATGCCTATAAGACATTCTTTCCCTTCTAAAATAATTGACGAGGAGTTTATA
The DNA here is from genome assembly GCA_002327415.1 of Smithella sp. UBA2180. Taxonomy (GTDB): domain Bacteria; phylum Desulfobacterota; class Syntrophia; order Syntrophales; family Smithellaceae; genus Smithella. The sequence continues at coordinate 2,529 of DCVU01000043.1, read as the reverse complement.
TCTACGAAAAACAAGGTTTTATCTTTTTTCATTACAGGGATATCAGGAGCTATAGATATCTCTTTCCTGACAAGTTTTTCAAATTGATCAATAACGTACGGCAGGGATTCTTTTGGATGAATATCGGAAACGTTTAATTTCAAAATTTCTTCTTTAGTATAGCCCAGCATTGCGCATATTTTTTCATTGGCAGAAATAAAATATTTATTGATGGCGTCTGTTATAAGAATTCCGTCTGATGCGGAATCGAATATTGTCCTGAATTTTAATTCAGCCTCTTTAAGAGATTCTTCGGCCTGCTTAAGTTCGGTAATGTCAATAAAAGAAACAAGGTCGGCAGGCATTCCCTTGTACAGGACAGTCCTTGAATACAAATCCAGCCATCTCGTTTCTTTGTTTTTGGTAAGACCTCGAAATTGGTAGTGAGTAACCACATCCGGATTACCAGATTGTTTTTTATGGACTTGATCTATCACAAAAGCACGGTCGTCAGGATGCACAACTTTTGCGTACTCATCGGGCTGCCATTTAATGATCTCATCGAAGGTATATCCCGAGATATCGCAATAGGCCTGGTTAACATATTTGAACAAACCATCCTGAATAAACCCGGTCGCCAGCAATGATTGATCGGAAAGCAGGCGGAACTTCTCCTCGCTCTCGCGCAGGGCAACTTCAATACGCTTGCGTTTGGTAATGTCTCTGGACGTACCATAAATTCCGGTCACGACGCCTTGATCGTCTCGAAGCCAGCTCATGATCGGCTCCAGCCAGCGGGTCGAACCATCCTTATGATATAGTTCCAACTCAATGCTAATAGTCCTGTTGGGATCCACAGGAGCCAGTTTTTCTATGGCAAGCTCCTTCTTCATAGTTTCCATTAGAATAGTAAATGATTCCGGAGTCGTTTTTTCTTCCAGGGTCTTGCTTAAGTCTTCTTCCGGACTGAATCCAAGTATCGTCTTTACGGAGGGGGTGATATAGAGTAGTTGAAGATTCATGCTATAAATCCATACCATATCGGTCATTTTTTCAATAATAAGCTTGTATTTACTTTCACTCTCCTGCAAATCTTTTTCTGCCTGTTTGCGTTCGGTGATATCTGTGATGACGCCGGTTAGACCTGTCGGCTGTCCGTTTTTCAAAATAACGTTACATGAACTGACCACATAGCGTATTTCACCATTCTTGATTTTAACTCGATATTCAACTGCTTCTTTCTTACCCCCGGCCAGAATTCGATTGGTACTGGCTAAAACATCCGGCAGGTCTTCTGGTAAAATATGTTTGGTTATGCTGGTTCCGATTACTTCATTTGTTGAGTATCCGGTTAAATGTTCTATGGCCGGGCTGATGTAATTAATACAACCTTCAATATCGACCATGAAGATAACATCAATTACATTTTCCACTAATTCACAATATTTATTTTCTGATTCCTGCAGGGCCTGGGTCGTACGTTTATGTTCAGTAATATCCTGTAATGTATGAACCATACTTTTAATCTTGCCTTTTTTATCCAGTATAGGATCGGCAATGATATTAAACCACCTGTCTCCTTTGCGGATCTCACCTTTTTCGCGAGCAAACGACTTTCTTGCCCGAGTAGCCGGACATTTCAAAATTGGCTTAGTTGTGCCGTGCACAATCTCCCAGCAGTGTTTCCCGATAAATTCTTTTTTTGTCAAACCAAACATCTCAGTCATGGCACGGTTGCATTGAAGAATACGCTGATCAACGTCCAAAAGGCAGACAGCTTCAGTGACTGCATCAAGAGTTGATTGCCAAAACAGCGCCGTTACCGGCTTGAGTTTGTTAATTATTTTCGGGGATGATATTATTTTAGGTACAGCCTTAACCTGTTTTTTTTGTCGGGAAACCGGTTTGGTTTTGTTTTTCATAGTTCTAATTTCCTTATGATCGGTTATTGATGGCTAAGGGTTAGGGCATGATGGGCTGTTTTTATAGTACGCTCCCATCGTCAGAACAAATCCTGTCTCTGCCGTTTTTCTTTCCCTTGTACATCATTTGGTCTGCCCGGTGAATAAACATCTTCACCTCTTCCTGCGGTTTGTACTGTGCAAGACCGATGCTCAGTGTTAGATAGACCTTTTGGGAAGACAAAGGAGAGAAGTCCTCTTTTTTTAATTCCATTCGTATTCTTTCCGCTGTAACGAGGCCTTCCTCGCTTGTGGTCATCGGCAACAAAATCGTAAATTCATCGCCGCCGTAACGATAGGCGGAATCGATCTCGCGCAGGCATCGTTTGATCACCTGGCCGAGTCGCGACAACACATAGTCTCCCTCAACATGGCCGTAGGTGTCGTTGAAATCTTTAAACTTATCGAGATCCAGCAGCAAAAGAGTCAAGGGCTGTTCGTGGCGGTTCGAGCGCTCTGTTTCTTTTTTAAGCTGGTCGTAAAAATGCCGGGAATTGTAAAGCTGGGTGAGGTCGTCGATTATGCTCAGTTCCCAGTATCTCTTTTCGCTTTGCCGTAGAGCCTCGAACATAGCCTCCCTTTGGGATTC
>DCVU01000017.1 GCA_002327415.1 Smithella sp. UBA2180 | reverse complement strand
AATTCCTAAGATTCGCAATTTATTTCATTCCGCAAAAAAAATAATTTAACTTAACTTCTCCATGACATCTTCATCTATATCGAAATTAGCGTAGACATTCTGCACGTCATCATTATCTTCGAGTTTTTCCATCATCTTTAGCATTTGTTCCGCTTTGTTCGCTCCCAATTTGACGGTATTGGATGGAATCATGCTGATTCTGGCTTCCAGATGCTTTATCCCTTTGGCATCAAGCGCTTTTTTTACAACTTCAAAAGAAGCGGGATCGGTAATCACTTCGTATTCATCATCTTCGCTTTGCACATCTTCCGCTCCGGCCTCCAATGCCAGTTCCATCAGGGCATCTTCATCAATAACTTTTTTATCAATAACTATACTTCCTTTTTTCGCGAATATCCACGACACACAGCCATTTTCACCAAGATTGCCTCCGTGTTTGGAGAAGATATGTCTGATTTCCGCCACAGTCCTGTTTTTGTTATCGGTCATAATTTCCACAATAACTGCCGCGCCGCCGGGACCGTAACCCTCATAGGTTATTTCTTCAAAAGCAGCCGCGCCCTGTTCGCCACCGGTACCTTTTTTAATCGCCCTATCAATATTGTCCTTGGGCATATTTTCTTCCTTAGCGAGCATAACCGCTTGCCTGAGACGGGAATTTCCTTCAATATCACCACCACCCAGCCGTGCCGCCAGGGTTATTTCCTTAATAATTTTGGTAAATATCTTACCGCGTTTGGCGTCTATCGCGCCTTTTTTTCTTTTTATTGTGCTCCATTTGGAATGGCCGGACATGTTACTTCTCCTTAATGGTTTTTAACGTCTTTCTCTAATAACACAAGGGAATAAGCTTGTAAAGTTTATTGCAGATGAATCAAATTACCGCTTTCATCGTGGTGATATATTTTTTGCAGATATCACAATAATAGTCGATGCCGGCTTTCGCCATCATTTTTTGCTCATCTGTAACATCATGAGTAATTTTTGCCGGGTTGCCGGCGACTATTTTACCGGCAGGAATATGCATGCCCCTAGATACAATTGAACCAACAGATACGAAGACATCTTCTTCGCAAATTGAGTTAAAGAGCAAAATAGCGCCTATGCCGATCACACATCTTGATTTGATGATAACATCATGAAGAATCGTCCCGTGAGCAATAGTGACATCATCTTCAATTATCACCCGGGAATCGGGATAGACATGAATAACGGAATTATCCTGAACGTTGGAACGATTGCCGATGATAACCGGTCCGAAATCCGCCCGGATGGAAACACCGGGAGCAATCATGCATTCATGACCTAACTTTACATCACCGATTAAAACTGCATTGGGATGGACAAAAGAATCGACCGGCACCTGCGGTCTTTTACCGTCAAATTCATAGAGGGCCATTATTATTTCCCCCGGCAATTATTGATTCAGCGAAATATTAACCGATCCACCCCGTCCTAAAATATCATGCAGGTGGATATACCCCTTCAATTCTTTTTTTTCGTTGACCACGGCAAAGGAGGTTATTTCTTTTTTCTGCATGAGTTCCATCGTCTGCGCGAGGGAAACATTTTCATCTATCGTCATGGGATTTTTAGTCATCACNNCCCAGAAGTTTATTTTTTTTATCGGTGATTAAAATAAAACCTACATTTTTAAGATTAATTTCCTGTATGGCCTTTATAGCGGAAGTTCCCGCAAGCACTTTGGGAATTTGTTTCCCGACGATCATGGCATCTTTAACGATTTCTCTTAATCTCGCGCCCAGGTTTCCTCCGGGATGAAATTTATAGAAATCTTTTTCTTTAAACTGTTTTTCATCAATAAGAACAATGGCCAGAGCATCGCCAATCGCCAAAGTGGCGGTAGAACTGGAAGTGGGAGCAAGACCGAAAGGACAGGCTTCTTTTTCCACGGAAACATCAATGACGATATCACTCGTTCGCGCAAGAGTTGAGGACATCTTGCCGGTAAAGGCGATGATCGGAGCACCGATGTGACGGACGGAATTGATGATGGGTATAAGCTCACTGGTTTCACCACTGTTGGAAATGGCCAGCAATATGTCATCCTTAGTGACGATGCCCAGATCGCCATGGATGCCTTCAACAGGATGGAGAAAAAGCGCCGGTGTTCCCGTACTCGTTAAAGTGGCAACTATTTTTCGCCCGATTAAGCCGGATTTGCCGATTCCGGTAATAATTACTCTACCCTTTGATTTGGATATTAACTCCACAGCACTAGAAAAGTTGCTGTCGAGTTTGTCGATCAACTGTAAAATACTCTGCGCTTCTATTTTTAATACATCTATTGCCTGTTTAATTACTTTTTGTTTCTTTATCATTTTTCTGCCTTTTATTTAAATTACAAATATTACCATTTTTGAATCGGATAGCTTTAATTGAAACTAGCAAAAAAACACGGACAAAACAAGAATGAATTGAGGAACCAAATACTTCAGCTTAAGGCATCCTTCCACGGATGGCGCAAGAGCTTCCATTCCAAATCACAGGATTGACCTCGCGAAAGGTATCTGCTAAAGATATTCAATTACATTTACGGGATTAAAGTATGAAAGCTATTGTCATTTCCGATGCTCATTTACGGAAATCCAGCGATGACAGATATAAAAAACTGATGGATTTCCTTGATGCTATTAAAAAAGGAAATATTCCTGCCCCAATTAATCATAACGCAACGGACACGGCGCCGATACATATTGACGATCTTTATATAGCCGGAGATTTATTTGATTTCTGGTTTTGCCGTAAGGAAAAAATTAATCCGGAATTTAAACCGGTTATTAATAAATTAATTGAACTAAAAGAAAAGGGAATCCGCATTCACTTAAGCGAGGGAAACCATGATTTCTTTATGGGAGAATATTTTCACGATGTTTTAGGAATGGAAGTATTCGAAGAGATGACAAATGCCAGATTAGATAATTTGAATGTTCTGATCGCTCACGGCGACACCGCGGATAGCGCCAATATCAGATATCTTTTATTACGCAAGGCTTTGCGCAGCAGGACTTTCTACAACATTCAGCGCTTTATTCCGGTTTCCATCAGTTGGACTCTGGCCGGATTTACTTCCTCTGCCAGCAAAGAACTTACTGTGGAAGACGGCTACGCACTGGTAAAAAAAATGGCCTCTTTCGCTTTAGACAAATTTCAGGAAAGCTATGACGCGGTTGTTCTCGGACATTGTCATGTAGCAAGCTTAACTCATTATACTGTTGCGGAAAAGCAAAGAACTTTTGTCACGCTGGGCGACTGGATAAGCTACTACTCTTTCTTATACTTTGAGGACGGCAATTTTTTTCTGAGGTATTATCTGCCTTAATTTAAA
>DCVU01000105.1 GCA_002327415.1 Smithella sp. UBA2180 | reverse complement strand
GAACTTCCACGATAAGACCATCGGCACCAACAGCAACCGCCGCGCAGGACAACGGGATCACATATTTCCAATGACCGGCGGCATGACTGGGATCAACAATAATCGGCAGATGAGTCAAACTTTTCAATACCGGAACAGCGCTTAGATCCAAAGTATTTCTCGTAGCCGTTTCAAAAGTTCTGATACCGCGTTCGCAAAGGACCACATGAGGATTACCCGACGAAAGGATATATTCCGCCGACATTAACAGCTCTTCGATGGTAGTCATCATGCCTCTTTTTAAGAGTACCGGCTTTTTCGAACGGCCGACTTCTTTGAGCAGGGCAAAATTCTGGACATTCCGCGCGCCGATTTGCAGCATGTCGGCATAAGATTCCACAAGATCAACATCAGCGGGATTAACCACTTCCGTGACTGTCGGCAAATTTGTTCGCGCACTGACCTGATGTAATACCTTTAAGCCTTCTTTTTCCATACCCTGAAAGCTGTATGGAGAAGTGCGCGGCTTATAGGCGCCGCCTCTAAGAATCTGGGCGCCACCTTTTTTAGCAATATAGGCGCTTTCCAATAATTGTTCTTTGCTTTCAATCGCACAGGGACCGGCCATTACTACGAATTCCGGGCCGCCGATTTTAATCGAACCTACCGAAACCACGGTATTGCCTTCGTGCGATTCACGGCTGGCCAACTTGTATGGTTTTAAAATCGGCATGGTTTTTTCTACCCCCGGTAAAGACTCCGCGTACTTAAGGATTCCCTTGTCGCGATTGTCACCGACTGCTCCGATAATTGTCCGTTCAACACCGATTGAAGGATGCGCTTTGTATCCGACAGATTCAATCCAGCAAATCACGTCTTCAATTTGCTTTTCTGTAGCTTGGCTTTTCATTACAATGATCATTATTCCCCCCCTGAAATTAAAAAAGGCCATGGCTTTTGCCGCCATGGCCTTAAAAAAGAACAGCCATGGAAGCTCTTTCGATCTGCCCATGGCTGTTTTGGTTTATTTTACCTTAACAAGTCATCCTCAGCGACGGACAGACCGATGCAAAATAGGTATAAAACCAATAATAATAAGCATTGTTGTTTGCAGTCAGTTTTCTGTCCATCATGAAAAACTTATCCTCTATTTGTAGGCCATATAATCAAATTGAAGATATTTGTCAAGAAAAAATTTAAAAGTGTTTATTAAGGTGTATAGAAAATGTTTTTGCGGGCGGTTACGTACCCTGATTTATACTGCTTGCACTATCCAGTTTTTGGGATAGTTATAAATTATTACCATTAAATTAATTCAATTGATTTCTTCACCGATTAAATCAATAATTGTAATTTCCGGCGGTGCAAAAATACGCACCGGCGGCCCCCAAGTTCCGGCGCCTCTGGTAACATAAAGCGACTTGTTTTTTCCCAACTCATAATATCCATAGTTTTTGGAAAAAAATAAACGTGTTATAAACATAAAAGGAAAAATTTGGCCGCCATGTGTATGACCGGAAAGCTGTAAGTTAAAATTTTCACTATCATTGACAAATGGCTGATGTTTCAATAATAAAATAAATTTGTTATTTTGTAATGCCGGCAAAATATTGACTAAACGAGGATTATCTCTTTTCGGACCCCATTTTTTGCCGGTCACATCATCTATACCCGTAATATTTATTCCCGCTACCTGCCTGGTTTCATCACGTAAAATTTCAAATCCCGCATTTCGAGTAAACTCCAACGACTTTTCGATCCCGGCATAATATTCATGATTGCCGGTAATTGCATACTTGCCATACTTAGGTTTAATTTGATCAAACTGCCTGGCCTGCGGCATAACATTGTTTAGTTCGCCATCCAACAAGTCTCCGGTGGAAACTAAAATATCAGGATTAGCATCCTTCACGCAATCGAGTATCGTCTGTAGACGCTTCTCCCTGATAATTAATCCAATATGCACGTCGGATATTTGGACAATACGGATTTTACCGTTATTGGGCAATGACTGCTCTGTATGAACTTCCAATTTTTTCACCCTGACTCTTTGGGCATCAAAAAATCCATACATAACGGAAACAAAGGTAAAGAGTACGGATAAACCAAAGACAATATTTCTAATCAGAACACTCCCCGCGCTTTTGAAAAAAAACTTACATATATGTCTGAGTAAATTTAATGCGATATCTAGAAAGAAAAATAGAAAAATAAAAGACATCCAGAGATAACCTATATAGGCCATTGAACGCGCCAATGTTTCCAAATGACGACTTTCCACCAGCCTTATTATCACAGGAGCCAGAATCATCAAAACGAGTAAAATTATAACAATAACTTGCACTTTACGGGAACAATTAAAAACGTTTTTTGCCCGTGAAAAGGCATAAAAATTAAGTCCTCCGTAAAGAAATATAAAGATCAAAAGAAAAACAATCATACTAATTCCAATAATCGCCAAATTGCGTAAAAACTTGACAAGGAATAACCCTTAAGATAAATATCACAACTCTTGTTTAGATATTGATAAATGGATGCCGATGTAGCTCAGCCGGTAGAGCAACTGATTCGTAATCAGTAGGTCACCAGTTCGATTCTGGTCATCGGCTCCAGTCAATCAACTCGTTAAAATAAGAGTCATTTTTAATTTTGTGGTTAAAAATGGCCACATCACTTATTTGTCCTGATTTATACTTGACTTGACAGAATGTGTCCAATAAATCTTATTCAGGAACCTGATTCTGCTCTCCGGTGTAAACTCATTGAAACCAAAACATGAAGTTTACGAGGCAATAAATGTATAATAAATTTTATGGATTTTCGATAAAGCCTTTTGAAATTAATCCTGATCCCCAATTCCTCTATTTGACATCGAACCACAAGAAAACCCTGGATGCAGTCATGAAGGGCATAGAAAGCCGGCAGGGCTTCATTAGCATCACAGGGGAAGTGGGAACAGGCAAAACAACCCTTATATACCATATATTGATGAGCCTCGATGATAAAGTAAAAACAGCCTTCGTTTTTCATACACTAATCACCTTTGAAGAACTGCTGGAAATCATCCTCAGGGAACGATATCTAGAGGTTATAGAGAAAGACAAAAAAAGCCTTCTTCACAAGCTTGTTGAATATCTATTGCATATCGGCAACGATGAGATGGTGGCGGTGATCATCGATGAGGCACAGCATCTTCCAATAGAAACACTGCAAGAACTGGGGGAATTATCCGATCTGGGATCCCTGGCATCATGGCGGCTTCAGATTGTTTTCGTGGGACAACCAGAATTTGAAAATATCCTCAATTCACCGAGCCTGAAAATCCTCAACCAACGGATAAGGATCAGACGCGAAATCACGACCATGACCGCCGAAGAGTCGCGAGGCTATATTGAGCATCGCCTTAAAATAGTTGGGAGCCGCACGTCTAAGATATTCACCCCCAAGGCAATCTCTATGATCATCAAGTATGCGCAGGGAATTCCGCGTGTCATCAACATCGTGTGCGACAACGCCTTGCTGCAAGGCTTTAGCGAATCTAAGAAAGAAATAGATGAAAAGATCATTCGTGAAGTTATAAAGAATCTGGAATGTCCGTCACAACGAAAATTCAATCCCCTGAGTATATTCAAATCTTTCAAAAGAACGCATCCAATATGTCGTGAAAGAATTCTTTCTCCGAGGCAGATCACCGTTATTTCCCTTTGCCTGCTTGGTCTGGGAGGAATAGTTTTTCTGATGCTTGGATTCCTTCGATACGGGCCTTCAAATCAATGGGATATCAAATCTATGTGGACTTCTCCTTTCCACACCGAACGACTTCTTGTCACAGCTCCTGAAACAACAACCACAAATACTTCAACCGTCGACGAGCATTATTCGTCTGTTGATACGAAGGTGCTGCCTGTTGAGTCTCCTCAGCCCGCTGTGCCACAGTCCGCATCTTTGATGAGCGTAAGTAAGGAAACACGATCAGCGGAATCCATTATAGTTGAGGAAGGGCAGAGCATTATTCGCTTGGAGCAACAATATTACGGAAGATCGAATATAGCCCTCGCTGACCTCATCTTGGATGCTAATCCCGAGATAACCAATGCTAATCTCATTTCTGTAAATCAAAAAATCAGGATACCGAAAATTACAGAAAGAAGCCTGATTGTTCAATCCCCCGATCGAAAGTATAAAATTAATGTCGGAACGTTCGGGAGTCCTAACTTTGCCGAGCTTTACAGAAACGAACCGTCATTGAGAGGAAAAGAAATCGGGATTGTAGCCAGAAAAGCGACCCCTGAAAAGACATGGTATCGAGTTGTCGCCGGAAAATTCGACAGCGAGGACGAAGCTCTGAAAGTGATCTCCATTCTTAAGGATAGAAAACTGCTGCCCATTTTTTCAGCAGACCATAAACCAAAAAATTGATATTTGCGATTCGAAAGTTAGAGTAGTTATGTCGATATTTTTTACATTTTGGGAATATCTGCCTATATTATTAAATTGTTTATATAATTATCTTATAATATTTCTATATACCTTTTTAAATGTCGGAATAATTTACAAATATTATCATCTGAAATTTAATAAGATATTTTTCTTCTTTAAAATAAA
>DCVU01000111.1:530-2853 GCA_002327415.1 Smithella sp. UBA2180 | reverse complement strand
CCTTAGCCACTTGGCTATGCCGCCTAAAAATAAAATGGAGCGGGCGAACGGATTTGAACCGTCGACGTCTACCTTGGCAAGGTAGCACTCTACCACTGAGTTACGCCCGCTCATTGGAAACGGCGCTGAATATAACAAATAGGTATCTATTGTCAATAAAAATAATAAAAAATTTAATAATAATCCACTATGCTCTTCTTATTATCAAATATTTCTAATGTAATAATGTTTTTCCTGATGAGTAACAGGGTTTACTTAACCACGCTCTTGTACAGTTTTATAAAATAATCAACCCCTGAATAAATCGTGAGGAATAAAGCAATATAAAGAACCACCGTTCCAACAATATGAGCATTTATGCCAAAAATCGAATAATGTATCATTAACGCAGTAACCGCTATTATTTGCGTCACAGTCTTTTGTTTCCCCAGAATGCTTGCTTGTATATAAAGTCCTTCGGAAGAAGCGATGCTTCTTATTACATCAACAATCAAATCCCGAATAATTGTTATGGCCACTATCCAGGCCGGTATACGGCCTATGGGGATCATCAGAATCATTGCGGTATTGACAATGATTTTATCGGCAATGGGATCGAGAAATTTACCCATTGTGGTAATCATGTGATACTTTCTGGCAATATAACCATCAAAGAAATCCGTAATAGAAGCAATGACAAATAATATGGCTATAATTAAACTCCAGAATTCACCAGGATTAGAAAGCAAGATAAAAAGAAATGGAACGACACTGATTCTCATCAATGTTATGGTATTGGGCAAATTGAAGGTTTCGCTTCTTGAAATCATTTGTTATGCCTGTAAAAAATTACGCGGATCTAATCTATTTTTTAGGTACTTTTTTCCAATCTTCCAAAAACGCTGCTATTCCTTTTTCCGTTAATGGATGTTTAACCAACTGGGCTATTACTTTAAAAGGAATTGTAGCTATATCCGCGCCCATTAAAGCCGCATCCAAAACATGTCTCGGATGGCGAATACTGGCAACAATAACTTCCGTTTCATAACAATAATTTTCGTAGATAGTAAGGATCTGATCAACTATTTCCATACCGTCATGAGCAATATCATCCAAACGGCCGACAAACGGACTGACATAACGGGCACCAGCTTTTGCCGCCATTAATGCCTGCAGTGGAGAAAATATCAAGGTCTGATTTACAGCAATACCGGCGTCGGCAAACATCCTTGTCGCCTTCAATCCCTCCGTGGATATAGGAACTTTAATTACAATATTACTTCCCAGACGGGCCAGCTTTTTACCTTCGGAAAACATCGATTTTGCTTCCAGGCTGACAACTTCCAGGCTTACCGGTCCTTTGATAATTTTCAATATATCTTTAACAACAGAGTCAAAATCTTTTTTTTCTTTGGCAATCAGTGATGGATTGGTAGTAACGCCGTCTACCATCCCTAAAGCAATTCCTTCTTGGATTTCTTCTACATTAGCAGTATCAATAAAAAATTTCATAAATTCTCCCGTTGAGTTCACATATTTTTTTCTAATTCATATTTATCGCTGCATTGCTTACTGCAAAAATAATAATCCCTGCCGGATATTTCTTTTTTAAATGCCTGACTAACTGGAACATAAGTATGGCAGACAGGATCCTCAACCAAATCTTCTCCCTCTTTAAACTCCGGTTTATATTTATCATGCTCATTTCCCGAAGGCCTTAATTGTCTAATAGATTGAAATATCTTATAAAGCAAATAAACCAATAAGAGAAATAAAAGAAACCGGACAAACATAACATTCCTACACAGGTTGATTTCTACTCTTGATCATTTTGACCATTTTATTATCAGTTAGCCTGTCTTTCAATCCGTAAATGGAAATATAAAAAACAGGGTGAATAACATAAGAAACTAATTCACATAACGGCTCCAAAACAAAGCGCCGTTTATGCATTTCCGGATGCGGCACTATTAAATCAGTTTCCTGAATCAAATCCTGACCATAAAAAAGAAGATCTAGGTCTATGATCCTTGGACCGCCTTTCACTTCCCGCTCGCGGCCCATATCCTTTTCGATATTTTGTAAGCTCCGAAAAAGATTACGGGCAGAAAGAACCGTCTTAATTTCCGCAACTGCATTCACGAAAATATTCTGATTTTCAATACCTACTGGTTCCGTTTCATAAAAAGACGAAACCCTCGTTACCTCTATTGCGTTGTATTGGGAAAGACTTTCAACGGCAGACTGGCAGTTTTTCAAAGCGTTGCCTAAATTTGAACCAATCCCAATATAGCATATTACGCCGTTCAAATTTTAAATGCCTTTTTATGTCTTTTCCCTTAAT
>DCVU01000111.1:0-498 GCA_002327415.1 Smithella sp. UBA2180 | reverse complement strand
ACAATATCACCGGCACGAATTGTCTGTATCCCTATTTCTTTTTTAGTTCTTTCACCAATTAATCCTCGTCGCGAATAGATTAAGGAATCCTCCATATTGCGCCCTAGTTTATCAGAAATAACTTTTGCCATTTGCAATGCCGTTCCGCTGGGAGCATCTTTTTTTAGATGATGGTGAGCTTCAATAATTTCGACATCATAATCATCTTTAAGTATTCCTGCACAATATTCCAGAATTTTTAACATCACATTTACGCCGACGCTCATGTTGGGGGTTAATACACAACGCGTATTTTTTGCCAAGTCCCTGATTTCCCGCATTTCACCGTCAGTAAATCCGGTAGAACCTATAACGATAGCGCGATTTTTTTGGTTGGCTATCTTCAAATAATTAAGAGAAGTTTCATGACTAGTAAAGTCGATAACAACGTCAGCCTGATCAATACAATCAGTTAATTTGTCGCAAGCTAAAATACCCGTATTACCCAATCCCAACCCT
>DCVU01000174.1 GCA_002327415.1 Smithella sp. UBA2180 | reverse complement strand
TAATTTTGTATTCTTCTAGCGTAACGCTCCGGTTCAGCGGCGGTGCGGAGCGCCGTCCGCTGGAACCGGTTGTTAGCTGACAGATGTTCATCTCGGGACTTCGCTCATCGGGATGCCAAGTGCCTTGGCCACGCCTTCGCCGTAGGCCGCGTCGGCCTTCAGGCAGTTGCTGATGTGGCGGATCTTGATCTCCTTGGGCGCATCGCCCATATCGCGGGCGGTGTTTTCAAAAAGGACCTTCTGCTGCGCAGTGCTCATCAGACGGAAGAGCTTGCCGGGCTGGGTGTAGTAGTCGTCATCGTCTTCACGGAAATTCCAGTGATCCGCTGCCCCATCCAGCTTCAGAGGCGGTTCGGCGAAATTCGGCTGCTCCTGCCATTCGCCGTAGCTGTTGGGCTCGTAGCCCAGCGTGCTGCCGTGGTTGCCATCCACGCGCATGGCCCCGTCGCGGTGGAAGCTGTGCACAGGGCAGCGCGGCGCGTTGACCGGGATGTGCTGGTGGTTCACGCCCAAGCGATAGCGTTGGGCGTCGCCGTAGGAGAAGAGTCGGCCTTGCAGCATCTTGTCTGGCGAGAAGCCGATGCCCGGCACGATATTGGCCGGATTAAAGGCCGCCTGCTCGACCTCGGCGAAGTAGTTTTCCGGGTTCTTGTTCAGCTCCAGCACGCCCACCTCGATCAGGGGATAGTCCTTGTGGTACCAGACCTTGGTCAGGTCGAAGGGGTTGTATGGCATTTTCGCCGCATCCGTCTCCGGCATGATCTGCACATAGAAGGTCCAGCGGGGGAAATCCTTCTTTTCGATGCTCTCGTAGAGGTCACGCTGGTTGCTCTCCCGATCCTTGGCAACAATCGCCTGCGCCTCCTGGTCGGTCAGGTTCTTGATCCCCTGTTGGGTCTTGAGGTGGAATTTGACCCAGCACCTCTCGTTCTTGGCATTAATAAAGCTGAAGGTGTGACTGCCGAAGCCGTGGATGTGCCGGAAGGAATACGGAATGCCCCGGTCGCTCATGACAATGGTCACCTGATGGAGCGCCTCGGGCAGGGATGTAAAAAAATCCCATTGGTTCTTGGCGCTGCGCAGGTTCGTGCGCGGGTCGCGCTTCACCGCGTGGTTGAGGTCCGGGAACTTGAGCGGGTCACGCAGGAAGAAGACCGGCGTATTGTTGCCGACCAGGTCCCAGTTGCCCTCCTCGGTGTAGAACTTCATCGCGAAACCGCGGATGTCGCGCTCCGCGTCCGCCGCCCCGCGCTCGCCGGCCACGGTGGAAAAACGCAAAAAGCACTCGGTCTTCTTTCCCACTTGTGAGAAGATATTGGCCTTGGTGTATTTGGTGATGTCGTGAGTAACGGTGAAGGCGCCATAGGCCCCTGAGCCTTTGGCATGCATGCGGCGCTCGGGAATTACCTCGCGGTCGAAGTGGGCGAGCTTCTCCAAGAACCAGACGTCCTGAAGGAGCTGCGGCCCGCGGGGTCCGGCGGTCATCACGTTCTGGTTGTCCACGACGGGCGCACCCGCGTTGGTGGTCAGTTTTTTCTTTTCGTCTTTCATGCTCGTTCTCCTTTCGAGTTGTGATTTGGTTCAGCTAACGCAAAGGTCAGCGGCGCTCCTGAGCGTCCGCTGGAGTGATTTGTTAGCATTTATTGTTTTGACATTCTCGCGAAATGTTCACTTGTATCACCGAGGAGGGCTTGAAGATGTTGTTTAACCTCACTGTAAAGATGTGCAAATTGAAATTGTTGGCTTTGAATTTCTTGCTGGTTGAGTTGAGAAACAAGGCCATCCATATATTTAAAGTCTGCTGCCGATTGGTCCACCACGCGCTTTACCAAAGCATGACGCTCTGGATCAAAGTCTTCAGGGCGCGGCAGACAAAAAGAGGACCAGACGTTGGTGCTGGCTGCGTAATACCAGAGGCCAACGTAAGCCAACGTGATTTCATGCCGCAACGCGGACTCGTTGGTGGTTTGGCTTGGCGGCAGAAATTTGAGAGCGATTTCCGGGAGGCTGCGCAGAGTGATGGCAAAAAGTTCTGCGGTTTGAGCGGCCTCATTCCGTGGGGTAGTGACGTAACGTGTGAGACGATCAGTGATCTTGGCGTTCACGGTCTGCAAGGTTTCAACTTGGGCTTTAATGCCAACCAAGGCTGCCTCAACACGGCTCTCGGTATCTTTGCCCTTTGCATAGAAATACATGGCTTGCCAAATGGCAACCCCGGCCAAGATTACAGATACGATTCCAGCAATAAGTCCGATTGTATTCATAATCAATCCTCTGATGCTAACGCCAAGGGTAACCAGCGGCGGCCACTGAACTTGCCGCGAATAGCGCAACGCTGCTCCCCGCCGTCTGGTTGACCCAATTGTTAGCGCTTTTTTACCTACAAAGAAACGTAAGCCATTATTTTTGAAATAAACTTCTCAACGATGCCACCATTATAATAGGAGTCAAGCATTGTTGTTAATGAACCAGACAAATTAACTGTTTCTAGTAACGGTCGAAGTATTTGTGTCTTTTTACTTATTTCAATGCTGTTCTGTCTTGTTGGTGCAGAAGAAACTAACATTCTTAATTCATTTAGTATTTCCAAAATTTTCTCTATAGAAGCGTTATCAACAGTTTCTTTACAAAAAGTTTGAATGTCGCCTCTTAGAATTGGTCGAATTTCTTCTCCATTATTTCTTATAGTTTGTTCTAGTGGGTCATTGATTGAAACATAATCGTTTAGTGGAAATTCACCATCTACTGGCTTTGCGATGACCTTAAACCCAAAAAAAGTGTCGCCACATGTAAGGAAAGCTATCCCTGCTTGACGGGTTATCCTATTGTAGTACAACTGAAATTGTCCTGGTGGTGAAACTGTTACATTTCTTCTCGGATACCCTGAAGGAATATATGGCTTTTCTTTAAATTTCATTATAAATGGTGCATAGTTCTCAGGGAATAATATGCCGATTACAAAGCCACCAGGAACACCATAGTCTTCTGAAAAAATAATCTCCTTATTTTCCCTAGATACTATCTTTGTCTCTGCACCAGCCCTTATTTGACGAAAAGACAACTCATTCTCGAAAACGAAAGGAAATACATCATTATTGTCTCTGCTGTTTGCCGACCTTCTATGTTCGAAGCTCCAAATGATAGCGTCGGCGGAAGCTTGATATTGGAGCAGGTTGTCTGGTTGTGTAATTTTTTGTATTACAACATGCTTTGTGAACATCTACATCTTCCTCATTATTATGCGCGCTAACAGCGGAGCTAAGCGGTGGCGCGGGTTGCTGGGACGCGAAGCGTCACGTGCAACACGTGACAACCGCTTCAGCGACAGGTTGCGCCGCGCGAATCAGCAAGCAGGCAACTATTAAGCGAGAGCCCGGGACCTCCATGCTACGACTTATATTATCCGCAACCTGTTGATGAAGCTGTAGCTTAGCTCCGCTGTTGCCGTCGCGCGCAGCGCGGCGGCAACGATTAATATACCAAGTTGGTATTTCCCGATATTTTGTACAAACCTACAGTAATTCCAAAAAAAATGCAAACAAAAAAATGTTTTATAATATCAAATATTATTGAACTTTCCCTGCGAGGTATTTTGTGGTAATACCGATTAAAAGCTTTGTGGGTAATATGTGGAGAAAATGGCAACAACGCTCGATGATAAGCTGCCGGAGTTCCAAAAGTACCTTCTGGAAAAAAATCTGGTCCCGGTCCAGAATGTGCCTTTCTTTGCCCTTTGGGTCAGCCGGTTTCTTGACTATGCGCGGAAGAATGAATTATCTGCTTTGGAATATCAGGAGACTGCGATTTTAGCATTTTTAGAATCATTAAAGTCGGATAAGCATGTTCTTGATTGGCAACATAGACAGGCAAACGATTCTTTGCGACTTTATTATTTCCACTACCTCGGCAAAACAGACTCCCGAACGGCAAAAGCCGTAACCTCAAAAAATACATACGAAGTCATAGAGGAAACGAAACGTCTGATTCGGCTGAAACATTATTCATACAGCACGGAAAGAACGTATATTCAGTGGATTGAACGGTTTCTTCAATACAACGGGCAAACAGCAAAGAAAGCGATCTCCGAAATCGATGCAACTGATTTCAAAAATTTCATCAGTCATCTTGCTCTGAAACAAAGAGTTTCCGCTTCCACGCAGAACCAGGCGTTTAATGCTATTTTATTTTTCTTTCGCTATGTGCTGGGAAAAGAGACTGGAAATATTGCTGACACTGTTCGTGCGAAACGCGGGCAGAAACTGCCAGTTGTTTTTTCAGTCGAAGAGATCAAACGATTGTTGGCATGTTTAAATGACAAGGATTTGCTCATTACCGGAATTATCTATGGCGCCGGTCTGCGCCTGATGGAACTCGCCCGCCTGAGAGTAAAAGATATCGACATGGATTTGAATACCTTGACCGTGCGTAGCGGCAAAGGTGATAAGGATAGAACAACTGTCTTACCCGCAACGGTTAAAGAGCAGTTAAAGAATCATCTAATAGAAGTAAAAAGTCTACACGATAGTGATCTTGCGCGAGGACACGGTGAAGTCCATCTTCCCGATGCCCTGAGCAGAAAATACCCCAACGCTGGAAAAGAATGGGCATGGCAGTATGTTTTTCCGGCCAACAATCTCTCTGTTGATCCGCGTAGTGGTCGCATAGCCCGCCATCATGTCAGCGATTCCGCCATACAGGCTATAATAAAGAAAGCAATCCGGAAGGCAGGCATTCCAAAGCACGCATCCGTGCATACGCTACGTCATAGTTTCGCGACACATCTTCTAATGAATGGGGTAAATATTCGGGAGGTTCAGGAACTGTTAGGACATAAAAATGTGGAAACGACGATGATCTATACCCATGTGATGAGAGATATGACCGGAGCGCCTAAAAGCCCGCTGGATACGCTTTTTCGCCCGAGAAAAAAGCCTACGGTAACCGATGGTGAAGATAATCAAAATGACTAAAGCAAAAAAAACAATCGAAATCGATTTCAATCCTGAGTTCCAGTGCGCGCTGGATATGATGGATGAGACAGATAAAAACATCTTCATAACGGGCCGGGCCGGCACGGGCAAATCAACCCTGCTGAATTATTTCCGCGACAACACGAAAAAAAACGCCGTTATTCTGGCGCCGACGGGTGTTGCCGCCGTTAATGTGGGCGGGCAGACAATTCATTCTTTTTTCCATTTCAAGCCGAATGTTACCGTGGCCGCCATTAAAAGAAAAAAGGCGACCGGCAAAGAAAAGACATCTATCTATAAAAAATTAAAAACCATCATTATTGATGAAGTCTCCATGGTGCGGGCTGATCTGCTGGACTGTGTCGATAAATTTCTGCGCCTCAACGGCCCCAATTCCAAACAACCCTTCGGCGGCGTTCAGATGATCTTCATCGGCGATTTCTATCAGTTGCCGCCGGTGATATCGAGCGCGGAGCGGGAAATATTCCGTTCGCATTATGCCAGCCCGTTTTTCTTCAGCGCCAAAGTATTTCCGCAGTTGGAACTGGAATTTATCGAATTGGAAAAAGTTTATCGCCAGAAGGATGAGGAATTTGTCCGTCTGCTCAACACTATCCGCAATAACTCCATCATGGATGAGGATATTGCTCTGTTCAATCGGCGCTGTAATCCGTCTTTTGAAGTGTCTGCCGATGAATTTTATATTTCGCTTACCAGCACCAACGATATGTCTGATCTGATCAATGAAAACCGGCTGGCNNCTTAAGCTTAAAAAAGGCGCGCAGATTATGCTGCTCAATAACGATTCCTACGGGCAGTGGATTAACGGAACAATCGGCAAGGTGAAAAAATTTGAAAAGGACGATGACGGAGAAGATGTGATCGTGGCCGAACTGGATAATGGCGAAACGGTGCAAATTTCTCCCTACACATGGAAAATCTATAAATTCTTTCTCAAAAACGAGGAACTGCGCTCGGAAGAGGTCGGGTCTTTCCGTCAGTATCCGGTGCGGCTGGCCTTTGCCGTGACCATTCACAAAAGCCAGGGCAAAACTTTTGAAAAGGTTGTTATTGATGTGGGACGCGGAACATTTGCTCACGGGCAGATGTATGTGGCTCTTTCCCGCTGCACAACTCTGGAAGGCATTGTCCTGAAACAGCCCTTAAAGAAAAATCATATTCTGATGGATTGGCAGGTGGTCAAATTCCTGACCGGCATGCAGTACGCCAAAGCCGCGCTTACGTGTAGCCGCGAGGACAAGCTGGAAATTCTGGCCACGGCGATTAGAGAAAAGCAAACCGTCGAGATTGTCTATCTCAAAGCAAAAGATGAAAAATCAAAGCGGCTGATTCGCCCATTGCTAATAGAAGAGATGGAATACAGCGGCCATCCGTTTTTGGGACTCAATGCCTATTGTCTGGAGCGCAATCAAAAACGGGTCTTTAATGTGGATCGGATTCTGGAAATCTGCATAGCGCCGGATGAGTTACGCGGATAAATTTCCCCTCCACTTCCCGGGATCGGAGTTTGTTGCTGGTTCAAGCTTGCAGCTTGAACCGAAATATTTTGGAGCAATCAAGATTGCTCCAGCTTAAAACACTTTTTCTATGGGTTTTTGCTTTCAGTGTCGCCTACGCGTCTTGTCTCGGCCAGTCGGACAATAACGTAAGCAATTAAGGCAATTACAAAGAAAACCAGAAGCAGCAAGGCGATTCCCTGAAGCGTTTCGATCACCGTCCCGTAAAGTTCCAATATCCAGCGGTTGCCGGTAAGTTCCGCAACGCGTTGTTCATCGTCTCCGCGCCACGGTGTGATATATTTCTCCAGCTGGTGGATGCGCACACCGGACGAAACACCGACGACAATAATGGCGAATTTGAGGTATTTCAACCAAGCGCCGCTTATTTCATCCGCGATGATTCGTTTGAGAATATTGTCCAGCGGTGTGGAAAAGAATTTGATTACGATAAACGATACGATGAGAGAAACTAAAAAAGTTACGCCAAGCAGTGCGATAAACATCGGTTCCTCCTTTTTTTTCTTAATAAGGGTTAATGGTAGAATAATTAAATATTACATCAACATGGCAAACATGGTCAAGCTGTTTTTGTCGCCTGAAAATCTCTTTTCCCGCCCGCTTGGCGCCGCCCCGACAAGTAAAAATACCTTGACAAAACACTTCTGTTCAATAACATTAGCGCCCTTATGAGCGGGCGTAATTCAGTGGTAGAATGTCAGCTTCCCAAGCTGGACGTCGCCGGTTCGAGCCCGGTCGCCCGCTCCAGAAGGTAATAACCAGACGTTGTCTGTCGCTATATTTTCGCTTGCTTTGTCTTCTGTGATGTGTTAGCTGATTGTCAAACCATCGATATGAATTGATGAGTGGGCCCGTGCCCACTTTTTTATTTTTGAGTGATTATGGATTACGATGTAAAGGAAAAGATCCGGCAGTTAGCCGAGCCGGTTGTTACTTCGGAAGGAATGGAATTGATTTACGTGGAATGCATAAAAATGCATTCGCGCTGGATTATCCGGCTTTTCCTGGACAAGAAAGGCGGCATTTCGATTGATGATTGTGTGAATATCAGCAATCAGTTAGGCGACATTTTCGATATTCGTGAAGTAATTAACTGTGCTTACACGTTGGAAGTTTCTTCTCCCGGCATTGATCGGCCGATATCGCGCGATCAGGATTTTGTGAAATACAAGGGTTCCAGAGTGAATATTAAAACGAACGGAAAAGTTGAGGGGATGAAGAATTTTCACGGCATTCTTGCGGATTATACCGAAGAAAATGGCCAAAAAGTAGTTTTGATCGATATTTCCGGCAAAATTTACCGGATTCCTCAGCGAGATATTATTAAAACCAATCTGGCAATGCCGGATGAATTAAATATTAAGTGAAGAATTAATGTCCGCAGGCTGAGATTCTGCGATATATAAGTTAAAAGAAAGGGAGGAATGTAGATGTTACCAGAACTTAAACGTCTGATCGAGCAGATGGGTAAGGACAAGGGTATAAATAAAGATATTATTACCGGTGCGCTCGAAGCGGCAATGCTTACTGCTGCAAGTAAGAAGCTTGGACAAAACGTTGATATAGAAGCCCATTACAACGATGAAACCGGAGAAATTGAAGTTTTTCAATTCAAAACCGTTGTCGATAAAGTCGTCGATCCTCAAACACAAATGTCTAAAGAAGAAGCGAGGGGAAAACTTGATGAAGGCGCTGAACCAGGCGATAGCCTGGGAATGAAAATTGAAACAAGTTCCTTCGGCCGCATTGCCGTACAAATGGCCAAACAAATAATTATTCAGAGAGTTAAAGATGCGGAATGCGATAATATTTATGAAGAATATAAAGACAGAAAAGGCGAATTAGTGAATGGTTTTGTCCAAAGATTTGAAGGCGGCAATATCATTGTCAATTTAGGACGCGCGGAAGGTGTTGTGCCTCCGACGGAACAAATTCATCGGGAAACTTATAAACGCGGAGAAAGAATCCGCTCGTATATTGTTGACGTAAAGAAGAATTCTAAAGGGCCACAAATAATAATGTCCCGCACGCATCCGGCATTTTTAAAGGCGCTTTTCGAAGTGGAAGTTCCGGAAATTTCGGAAGGGCTTATTGAAATTGTCACTGTGGCTCGGGAACCGGGCAAAAGAGGGAAAATTTCCGTCAGATCTAAAGATAAAGATATCGATCCTGTGGGTGCATGCGTTGGTATGAGGGGATCGCGGGTGCAGAGCGTGGTTCAGGAATTGCGCGGCGAGAAAATCGATATTATTCCTTATAGCGATGATGCGGCCAAATATGTAAGCAGTTCATTATCTCCTGCCAAGGTCAGCAGGGTATTTATCGATGATGACAACCGAACAATGACGGTAATTGTTCCTGATGATCAACTCTCTTTGGCCATTGGTAAAAACGGGCAAAATGTCCGGTTGGCGGTTAAGCTGACAGGATGGAACATTGACATGAAAAGCGAAACGATGGCTCTTGCTAAGAAAGAAGAACAAGAAGGACAAAATGAACTGACAAAAATTACGGGAATAGGACCGGCTATGGCGGAGAAGCTCTTTAGTAAGGGTATCAAGAGCATTGCCATGGTTGCAGTAACAGAGCCCGAGATATTATCTGCAATTCCCGGCATAGGCGAAAAGACAGCCCAACAATGGATTGAAACGGCGGGTAAAATTTTAATTGAGGAAGCCGTGAATAATAAAAAAAATGATTTATAATCTTACAACCAAGAAATTTAATATGGAGAGTTTCACGCATGCCGAAAAAGCGAGTTCATGAATTAGCCAAAGAGCTTGGCTTGGAAAATAAAGAACTGATTGCTCATCTGGAAAAAATTGGCATTGCGGTTAAGACCGCTTCCTCTTCTTTGGATGAGAGTGAAGTGGAAAGAATAAAAAAAGCATTGTTGGCTACTGAACATCGCGAAACCACGGAAGAGAGAATAAAATCCACGGTAATTCGGCGTCGTACCGTCCGCACTTTCATTGAAACACCGGTCGAAGAAGTTCCGGAGAAGAAAGAAGAACAACCGGAGAAGGTTTTGGCAGAACAACCGGAGAAGGTTTTGGCAGAACAACCGGAGAAGGTATCTTCAAAACAACCGGCGGAGAAAGTTGATAAAGTTAAAAAAGAAGAGCCTCCTGAAACTCCTGTTTCTGAAATCGAGGCAGTTTCTGCTCAACCCAAAGAACATGTGCCAAAAGGCGAAAAGACAACTCATCCCAAAGAACAAATACCGAAAGATGAAACAACAGCGCCAACTGACGTCCAGCCGATGGCCGCAGCGCCGGATAAAACTGTGGCGGGGAAAATAAAACATCCGTCCCTTGTTTCGGCAAAGCCGGCTGTCATTGCTAAACATAAAATAATCATGTCGGAAACGAGCACGGCAATTCCACCAAAAGCCCCTCTAAAGCCCGGCGAAAAAATAGCCCTTCCTCCGGCGGAGAGATCAAAGAAAAAGGGTAAGGCTCCGGTAGAAATATTTATTGAAGAGGAAAACGCATTACCGCTCCGCAAGATTTTAGAGAAAAAGATAGAAAAGAGATTACAAAAACATAACGAAGAAAGCGAAGCAAGTTTTGTCAAATGGCGGGATAATAGAAAAACTGTCCCCGCCAAAATGAAAAAGACAGAGATCACCATCCCTAAAGCAATTAAAAGGCGTATCAAGTTTGGAGAAACAATTGCAGTTGGTGATTTAGCTAAAAGAATGGGAGTCAAGGTAAGCGAAATAATCAACAAATTAATGGCGATGGATGTTATGGTCACCATTAATCAAGCCATAGATTATGATATTGCCGCGATTATAGCGAATGAATTCGGTTTTCAGGTTGAACCGGTGGATATGGAGTTTGACGAATCCATGTTAAAAACACCGTCCTCTTCAGAAAACCTTAAACCGCGGGCCCCGGTTGTTACTATTATGGGGCACGTTGATCATGGTAAAACCTCACTTTTAGATGTAATAAGGCAGTCAAATGTAATTGATGGCGAAGCTGGTGGAATTACACAAGCTATCGGTGCTTATCATGTTCATATCAATGGACGGGACATAGTTTTTCTGGACACTCCCGGCCATGAAGCGTTTACGGCAATGAGGGCTCGTGGTGCTCAGGTAACCGACATAGTTGTTCTGGTTGTTGCCGCCGACGATGGCGTTATGGGACAAACCGTTGAAGCCATCAATCACTCCAAAGTTGCCGGAGTGCCGATTATCGTGGCGATCAATAAAATTGATAAACCAGGCGCTGACCCCGAGAAGATTAAACAGTCTCTCACCGAACACGGTCTTTTATCCGAACAATGGGGTGGTGAAACAATTTTTTGTGAGGTGTCCGCTAAAAAGAAAATTAATATTGAAGAATTGCTGGAAATGATTTTACTGCAGGCCGATGTTCTGGAGTTAAAAGCCGATCCGGATCTTCCTGCTCGCGGCATTATTATCGAGGCTAAATTAGATCGCGGCCGCGGTCCCGTAGCGACGGTTTTAATCCAGGAAGGAACCTTAAGAGAAGGCGATTCCTATGTTTCCAAAACTGAATTTGGCCGTGTACGGGCGATGATTAATGATCAGGGCAGGCGCATCAAAGAAGCCGGACCTTCCATGCCGGTGGAAGTTATTGGTTTTTCCAGTGTTCCTCAAACCGGCGCTGAATTTTTCTGTGTCGAAGATGAAAAGAAGGCACGCAGCATTGCCGATTATTGGTTAAGAAAAACAAGAGAAAAAGAGATATCCAGTTTTTCTAAAGTTACTTTAGAACAGCTCTATCAAAGAATAAAAGAAGGTGTAAAAGACTGCAATGTTATTATCAAAGCTGATGTGCAAGGATCAATAGGAGCGATTTCCGACGCTTTGAATAAACTTTCCACCGATGATATAAAACTAAAAATTATCCATAGTTCCACCGGTGCTATCACCGAAACGGACGTTATGCTCGCTTCCGCCTCCAAGGCCATTATTATCGGATTTAATGTAAGACCCGACGCGCGGGTAGTGGAAATTGCCCAGCAGGAAGGCGTAGAAATCAAACTATATGATATTATTTACAATGTTATTGCAGATGTACGGGCGGCGATGGAAGGGCTGCTGGAACCGGAATATAAAGAGGTCGTTCAGGGGCGGGCAGAAGTCCGCGAACTCTTCAAGGTGCCTAAAGTTGGCACTATCGCCGGATGTTCTGTAACCGACGGAAAGATTACGCGTTCAGGCAACCTGAAACTTGTTCGCGACAGTGTTGTGGTTTTCGATGGCAAAATTCTTTCATTGAAGAGATTCAAGGATGACGCCAGGGAAGTGCTGGCTGGTTTTGAATGCGGCATCAGCATTGAAGGATTTAATGATATTCACTTGGGTGACGTAATTGAGTCTTATATAACAGAAACACTGGAAAAGAAGCTGGAGTAGAATGTTTAGATACGTTTATTTGCATATCAACATTGGACTATTCTGATTTTTACATTACTGTATGATTTCGGGGGAAAGCTTTATGGTTATTGGCTACGGAATCATAAATCTACGAATCCACGAAAGCGGCTCGTTAAAAGAAAAAAGAAGCGTTTTAAGCAAGATTTTAAAACGAACGCAAAACGAGTTTAATATATCGATCGCGGAAACAGGCAATCTTGATAATTACAAAATGGCCGAGATAGGTTTCGCGGTGGCCGGCAATGATTCTCGCTATATTAACGGGAAGGTTGATCATGTTCTAAGATTTATCGATAATCTGCGTGTTGCCGAAATGCTAGACAGCAAAATAGAAATTATGGTTGTTTCCAGTTTTCTGGAAGCGGCTTATGAAAGAACAAGCAAGTACGATGAACTTTAAAAGAGCTGATAGAGTAGCCGAATTGATCAGGGCGGAGATGTCGGACATTATTATAAGGGAGGTAAAGGA